>CAZSNX010000636.1:661-2768 GCA_964607945.1 uncultured Candidatus Obscuribacterales bacterium | reverse complement strand
GCTCGATGCACATGAAGTATTGATCGAAGCGATTGTGACGAGTGCGGTCAGTTCGGCCAAAACGGCCGAGCAGTACGGGCTTCCCCACGACCGTATTATTTTGAGCGCAAAAGTATCTGAAGTACCGGATCTGATTGAAGTTTACAGGCGGCTCGCCAAACGCTGCGATTACGCCCTGCATCTCGGCCTGACAGAAGCGGGAATGGGAACGAAGGGAATCGTCTCTTCGACTGCCGCCTTGGCAGTTTTGCTGAATGAAGGAATAGGCGACACAATTCGCGTCAGCCTGACTCCGGAGCCCGGTTCCAGCCGCACTCAAGAAGTGCATGTTTGCCAGCAAATATTGCAATCACTGGGCATCCGCTCCTTTACACCGCAAGTGACAGCCTGTCCGGGTTGCGGACGGACGACCAGTACGTTGTTTCAAGAGCTGGCCGAGCAAATTCAATCATATCTGGCAAAGCAGCGACCGCTCTGGCAAGAGCGCTATCCGGGCGTCGAAGAGCTGAAAGTAGCGGTAATGGGCTGCATCGTAAACGGCCCGGGCGAATCGAAACACGCAGACATAGGCATCTCGCTTCCAGGCACAGGAGAAGACCCAAAGGCACCGGTCTACATTGACGGCAAGCATGCGACTACTTTATGCGGAGCTGGTCTGGTCGACGATTTCATCAAGCTGATGAACGACTACGTCGAACGGCGCTGGGGATCTCTGGCAATTTCCGGACGCCCGTAAAAGGGCTGGGACACCCGGATTGTGTTAGCGGCAGCCCGCTCAGACATTGTCTTGCATCGGCCTCGGCCGGCTTGTATTACGGCAAGAGGGCGTAAAATTGCGCCCTCCTGCACCAAATGGCTGCCATTGCTTCGATTGAGCCAAATTTGTTGCCTTAGTTCTCCGACAACATCTTCCGGCATTCTTCTGTGAACTTCGGCAAGATCTGGAAACAATCGCCGACAACACCGTAAGTAGCTGACTTGAAGATCGGCGCCTCGGGATTGTTATTGATTGCCACTATTACTTTCGATGAGGACATGCCAGCCATATGCTGAATTGCACCGGAGATTCCCACTGCGATGTACAACTGCGGACTGACTGTCTTTCCGGTTTGCCCGACTTGATACTGGTGGTCGATCCAGCCGGCGTCCACCACGGCGCGTGAAGCGCCAAGGGCGGCTCCCAGTGTATCGCAGAGATCTTGCAGGATCGGCCAATTCTCCGGTCCCTTGATCCCTCTGCCACCAGATACGATGATGCGGGCTTCGGACAATTCCACCTTCGAGCCGGCCGATGCATGCACTTCGGTAACCGTCGCTCGCACCTTAGCCGGCGTCACCGCCAACTCCTCGACAGCAGCCTGGTGAGATTCATCCGGTTCGGCTGCCTGGAAAACGTTGGGTCGAATGGTCAAGAAAGCCAGGGGATTATTGAACTCGTAGAGGCCCCAGGCTTTGCCAGAATACATCGGATGAACCACCTGCCAGGCCCCATTGCTCTCTCTCAATTCCGCCACGTCGGCGACGCAGGGAGCATCGTGACGTGCCGCCACCCGCGGTATCAGGTCCTTCGACATCGAAGTGTTTGCAGCCAGCACATAGCGAGGATTGATACTCTTGATTGCAGCACTGAGTGCGTCCGCGTACCCCTCGGTCGAGTACTTAGCAAACGCCGCCGAGTCCACGATCAAAATCTTGTTCGGTCCGTACTTCGAGATATTCGAAGAAAGTCCCTTTATACTTTCACCGACCAAAAGTGCAACAAGTGGTTCGCCACTCTTAGTGCAAAACCGGCGCGCCTCTGATAGGGCCTCGAGACTTGCTTTGCGGATCTGGCCGTTCCGCTGCTCGATAAAAACCAGAATTCCCTGAGCCATGACAGTAATCTCCTGAATCTCTTTCTGCCGGCGGCATACGCGCCGCCCCTTAAACGTCTGCCGATTAGATGATCTTCGCTTCTTCCCTAAGCAGCTTGGCAAGAGCCTTCGCTTGCGCTTCCGGTTCTCCGTCGATCATCTTGCCTTGAGGCCGCGGCGGCGGCATAGTGAGCTGAATCCGCTTTACCTTGCGCTTGTCAGGCGAAAGCTGACCGGACAAACCGAGCGCCGCG
>CAZSNX010000636.1:0-651 GCA_964607945.1 uncultured Candidatus Obscuribacterales bacterium | reverse complement strand
GGCATCCTTGACCGCAATCTCCTTGCGCCTGGCAGCCATCACTCCTTTAATTGAAGGATAACGCGGTTCGTTCAGTCCCTTTTGAGCACTGATAACAGCTGGCAGACTTCCTTCCACCAGTTCATGAGCACCTTCGATTTCGCGCTCGGCCTTGAACTTGCCATCGGCGACCTCTAGCTTCACTACCAGCGTGGCCTGCGGCATGTCGAGCAATTCGGCCAACATAGATGGAACCTGGTTGTTATCACCACCGACACCCTGCTGCCCGCAGAAAACCAGATCATAGCCACCATCCCTAATAGCGGCTGCAAGAACCTTGGCGGTGGTCAAGGGATCGGCATCGTCGAACTCGGCATCTTTGATGTGCACCGCGCTGTCAACACCACGAGCGAGCGTATCGCGCAGCACTTCGGTAACTTCATCTCCGCCTAAGGAGAACGCCATGGTCTCACCGCCATGCTTCTCCTTGAGCCGGAGAGCCTCTTCGATGGCGAATTCATCAAAGGGACTGGTGACAAACCTGACGTTGGTGCGATCGATGCCGACATTGTCGGGAGCGATATTGATCTTTGCTTCCGTGTCCGGCACGGACTTAACGCAGACAGCAATCTTCAAGGAAGTACCTCCTCAAGGGGTCCAAGAAAAGTCTTA
>CAZSNX010000635.1:0-2771 GCA_964607945.1 uncultured Candidatus Obscuribacterales bacterium | reverse complement strand
TTTTTTGATCGCAATCAACCATGCGTCAACATAGTCAACGCCGTAAAAGTCGCCCACGTCATGGATTCTAAGGCTCCAGGGCGTTTCGGTTTTTCGATTAGTTATCTGTGCCGTGAGCCAATCAGTTGGTCTAGCCTGATCAACAAGATGAATGATATTTTCGGCAAGCAGCTCAGGACCGCCATTTCCAAGGAGGAACTGTGCCGTGCGGTAATTTTGCTCACGCTTTTCTTTGTGAGTATCCGTTTGATAGCGAACCCCGCGTCCATAGCAGACACGCCAACAGGTGGGGGTCTTGTGAATGCAGGTAGACGATCTGGGCAGACTGAATGCCGGTCCTGTTTTGCTGTTATTGGTCAATCGCAAGCCATAGCGAAGCTTGTGCTTAGCCATTTCGCACCTCCTGGAGATTCCGGCAACCCTGCGCCGGGCGCCGCCAGATGCGGGCGCGAAGACCCAAAGTCAACTGAGATGGAAGCGACAACGGGCTTGATGATTGACTTTGGCGTCGCCACGCGCCCGATAATTAAAAGCGCCGGGGAGATCGTGATTTTGTTGTGCGCCGTAACGACTCTGGTTGCGTAAAAAAAGGTGGAAAGCAATGCGCCCTCCACCTTTTTTTGAATGAATCGCAATAACTCTATGGCTCCATGCAGCCAGTGTCGCGGATGTGTTCCAGCCAGTAATCGGAGTCTTCGGCAAGCTCAGTGCAGCGTAGGCAATCATCAGTCTTGTGCTCAAAGTGTTCGTGTACTTCATTGAGCAACGCAATCCACTTGAGCCGGTCACCGGGCTCGTAGCGTTCTCGGACTTCCAGATACATGCTGTTCAATGTATTGGTTGTCATCGTCTGCAACATGATTGTTCTCCTTTGAAATTGAGGTGTTAGTGAGACTTCTTTTTAGTCGCTCCTTCCCAAGGCGTCACTTCGACTCCGGTCAGAAGTGTTTCCAGCGTCTTGCTGATCAAGGCGCTGGTATTGATTTCCATGCGCACCCAGTCGACTTCTTTTATGCTGGTTTTCTTTCCTTGCATGAGTCGTGTGATCTGCCAAAAGTAATTCGCTTGCAGGAAAAGCTGCAATACGATGCGTGATTCGGGATGATAGTAGTTCGCTTTGGTTATTGCCTCGAATTGATCTGGGGCGAGCAACCGTAGCTCCTGGTCCTTCAGGACCGCTGGACGGGAGAGCGCTTGTTTAGTGGGTTTTGCTGCTGTTGGTTTTGTTCTGGTTTCTGTTTTAGGCATTGTATTTCTCCTATAGTGAGCTGCAGTAGGCACAATAGATCTCCTGGCAGAAGGCTATACCTGGACAGCGGCGGCGCTTTTCCAAGCAGACCTCGCATTCTTCGTAGGTTGTAGTTACCTTGCGCCAGTTGCAACCTTTGCGCATTTGCTTGTAGTGTTCAGGACAAACGACGGTGTGGTCGTTTGTGACTATGTTTCGAGCTGGCATATCTGCCTCCGGTAAGAATGTTGAGGGAGGGGTAGCTTGCGCTACCCCTGGATTTGTTGAGCCGTCGCAAGATACCGATTGTCTTCGATGACACTTACTGCAGCTATTGCGTGTTCGGCATGGAGCGGCACTACAGGGGCTTGTTCACGCTTGAATGCACGAATGAAATCTCTCAGGCATTCACGAATCAGTTCAGATCGCGTGCTGTGCTCGACGCTGGCCATCCAGTCGAGGTCAGCCAGTAATGCCGGTGGCAACGCGATCAAAACCTTCTTAGACTTTCTGTAGGCTAGGTGGCTTTGATCTGGAATTGGATTGTTCATGGTTATTCTCCTTTGAGTTATTTGTGCTGCGCTACCGCGCACCAAAGTGCCAGCGGACAAGCCCAGCCCAAAGTCAATTGAGATCGGTGCGTCTATTAGATTGGCGCTTGACTTTGGTTGCTGGGCTGTCCGCTAAAATCAAGCAACCGCGGTAGATCGTGATACTGTCTCGTGATTCAGATATCGGTGATTGAAAGCGCTCTAGCTCCGCTAGAATTTGTTGAATGACGACGAACGATAAACAAGGGAAAGAGCCGGGCAAGGATAAGCTCCTTACCACTGTTTTTCTCGGCATCGGGTTTGCCAGCTTCTGTTACGTCGCTTATAACGCAAGTCATCACGACTCCGGTGGCGGCGGTAATACTGAGATAGTCACGCCCAATCCGAAGCCGCCAGAACCACCGCCAGGACCTCTGATCACATCGAGCCCGCCGGATATCGTTCGAGCCCGTGTTGATGATCTAGCAACGAGGAGGGCGAGCAGTTGGACCGATAAGGATCTGGGCAGCACGCACGAGATTATCGGCGCCGATAGCTCGGGACGGACAATTGTTGATCTGACTTACTCGCAATCACAAGGATACCTGGGGCATTACGTCTTCCAGTATTACGACAACCAGGCAGAGCCGGCCGTAGCAACGGTGCAGATACAAAAATTCGAACCCATGGGTCCAGAATCACCCGGCATCTTTCATAACCGGTGCATCGGTTCGACGACCTTCAAATTGGACGGGAGCGGAAAGCTTGTCTCAGCAGAGCTGACCGGTTTGGGAAACAGTCTGGAAGGCGCTCTCAATTTTGACTATGACAAATGGACCGGATACCTGTGGTGCATTCGGAAAGTCGACTCGAACGGACAGCAGACAAGCACCATTTATAGTGTCGGGCAGCAGGAACTGACTGAGGCAATGAGCCCTTATTATTTATCGGACCAGTTTAGTCAAAGAGTGCCGTTGAAGAACAGATGAGGATTACACCGAGTTTTCATGAGG
>CAZSNX010000634.1:0-2788 GCA_964607945.1 uncultured Candidatus Obscuribacterales bacterium | reverse complement strand
GTTCGACGAGACAACTGATTGCGTCGGATGCCGTATCGGAGAGTATCACCGCGCAGATTCCTTTGTCGGTTCGAGCCAACAGGACTATACCCAACGAGCAGGCAGCGATGGAATACTTTACTGTCAGCAAGGGTTTGCTAGTTTTGGGTTGGCTGGAGTTCATTGCTTTTGCTTTGAGCTGGATTCAATTAGGGTAGCTGATTGCCCGAGGCGCAGTCCAATCAAATCTTTCTCGACAATTGACCACCAGTTGATTGTCAGATCGAGTCATCTCGGTCTTTTGAAGAGGGAACAGGTGTGATACTAATGCGTCGATAAGTATTGCTGGTTGGGAGTTCATAAGAGCATTTGAGATTATGAAGTTGAAGTTGAGCATGTTGTTGTTGGTACTCGTGATAAATCTGATGTTGTTGGGTACCGGCGCGGCAGTCGCTCAGAAGCCCGCCACAGTGAACGAAGGCATGCTGAAAGAACTAGTTGATATAGTGCCCAATCTGTCTATTGTCACGCCCGGACTGATTCGCGGTGGACAGCCATCCACCTTGGCGATCAATGGATTGAAGAAAGCCGGGGTGCGCACTATTATCAACCTGCGCAATGAAACCGCCATTGTCAATCGCGAAGCGGGGGTTGCTCAGGCACTCGGACTTAAATTCGTCAGTATTCCGCTAGATGTATTCAATAAGCCATCAAGCCAAGCTGTCGATACATTTTTGAAGACAGTAAGCGATCTGGCGAATCAGCCGGTGTTTGTTCATTGTTTGCACGGTCAGGACAGAACCGGTACGATGATTGCGATGTATCGCATAGAAAATCAAGGCTATTCGGGAGAGCGTGCCTATCAAGAGATGATCTCATGCGGGTTTCGGGCGGGCTTGGTAAATTTATCGAAGGCCGTGTTCGATCGGGCTGAAAGTCTGGGTCGCGCCGGTAAGCGACCACCTGCAAGCACCATCGCCGACGATCTCCGGCAAAGACTATCGAAGCTTCTTGGCAGATAGCTGGTAATCTCCTGGCGGTGAGGCCCCGCCGGCCAGGCTGTCGGCAACTACCGGTGGTGGCAGTCGCTTTGGCTAGTCGACTCTTTTCTGCTCGGACTGGTCCTGTGTTCGTTGGGCTTCACGCGCCAAATGGTCCGGCAGTGGCTCGGAATGCAGAAGGTCAGATAATATCCAATCGAACATCTGGCGATAACCATCTTGCGGATTGAGCTCGTCCCGCAACAAGGGAGAGCTGGTTCCCGGTCTATAACCATCGACGAAGGTAAGGTGATCGATATTGCGGAAGACCCGCGCCAGTCTTACGTCAGCTGCGGCGCGCAGGCGCGGCACAGCGTCCTCGTTGTCGACCGGATTGGCTTTGAGGGCCTCGGAGGGCAAGAAAATTGCGCTGTTAACCGGTGCGATGCCGTCGTTCAATCCGTATACATGAGGCCAATTGTCCGGCTTGGGATCTTGACCTTCTCTAGGGATCGTTCGGCTTATCTCGTGATTGAGCATTTTCAAAACAGGATGCTCGCGAGCCAGGTGAGCCGGTACCTTGACTGTCAAATACGTGTAGGGAGCCATGATCGTTGTTTCAATCTGTCTCTTCAGGCTGGGCAAAAGGTAGGGATTTAGAAGATAGCCGGCATAGGTGATGAACTTGCTCTTGTCCGGAACTGACTCGCGATTCAGCTTCTGCAATCGATCGTTTTGAGCATTGGCGACCGTCAAATTGCCTTTAGGCCCGAGCGGTAACAGAGATCGAAATTCTCCGGCATCAGGAATATAGCCATCGGCGTTGTCCCATTCAAGCTCTTCCAGCAAATTGGGATTGCAATGGAAGTAAAACCGATAGGCCAGGCTGTGGTCCACGCGCGTCCAGGGAAAGGAGAGATTCCTGTAAAGGCTGTATTGATACCAATCCGCCGAAAATAGAGGCGAGCCGTGGAAGGGCGTGCCTAAGGCAAAAACTATCTGAATTGCTGAGTTGATTTGAGGATCGAGAATAGCCTGCTCGACGAGATTGCCACCTAGGCTGAGCGCCAGAATGGACACCATCTTGCCGCCGGACAAATCTTTCAAGCGAAGCAGCTCCTCTTTAAACTGAGGGATGCTAGTCCTTAAGCTGGCGGTGCTGTCGTAACGCAAAAGGTAAATCTTAAATCTGTCGTTGAACTCAGAGCTCGATTGAAGCCTCTTGAGAACGTGATCCCAGCGGAAAAGCTTGCGTGATTCGCCACGAAGCCCGTGAACCATCAGGAGCGGGCGACGGTCTGCCAGCGGCTTGAGATCGAGTTGGTAAATAGTCGCTCTCAGTGGCTTATCCTTAAGCCTTTGCTGGGCTGGCACGAGCGGAAAGCTGAGCGCCTGTGATTCAACCAGACGGCCGGCCAAGCCGCTGCTGGCTTTGTCCCCTTGAGCTTTAGCGGGTTGCCAAGCGGCGCATGCAAGAGTAAGACCGGCAAATGATGAGAACAATAATCTCCATGCCCAGGTGCGCCGCTGGTGGTACATTATGTTAAGTCCCTTACTGGTTAAAGGATTGTCTGGTTATTAGTAAGTAATAGTCTGCACTAAACCAGAGTATCAGACGGGCCCAAGTATTAAGTAGAACGTGAGAGGCAGTTTTTAACTTTATGCCCGAATACAAGATTTGGATATTCTTTTCTCATACCGGCGGCGGGCATAAAAGTGCCGCTGAGGCCATCCAGGCGGCATTGACCGAGCTGGGGGCTTCCAAGCAGTTGGGTGACCGGCTGCAGCTGCATATGGATGCGATTGCGGAAAGGAGCCATCCGGTCAAC
>CAZSNX010000633.1:0-2789 GCA_964607945.1 uncultured Candidatus Obscuribacterales bacterium | reverse complement strand
GTAACATCAACGTCAATTCGATGTTGGCGCAATCACTGGCACTGAACAACACCGGTGGGACACTTCAGGCTCTGGCCGGAAATATCAACGCGTCGACCGCATCCCTGGCTGAGCTCGGCTTCAAGCCCGCCCTGTCAATCACAGGGGGCGACTTAGTGGCCAAAGAACTCAATTTGACGAGCCCCAGCGGTCTGGTTTCGATGAATGTCGGTCGAGTGGATGGGATGCTCAATATATCGGCAGGAGAAGCAAAGGTGATCGCCTCGACTCCAAAGTTGGAGTTAGGTGCGTTAAACCTTACCGGTGATCCGCTCTTCTGGAATACCGATGGCTGGGTATTGCTGAATGGTCCCTATTCCTTCCCTGGCGATAACTTCTCCGTTGTAGCTTCAGAAGACATCCTTTGGCAATCGACTCAAGGATATATAGACGTCAGCAACAACGAGGGTGACGCCGGCTCCATCTTATTGATTGCCGGCGCTAACTTCTCCAATCCAACAACCGGTTCAGGCACGGACGACGATAGCACGGTAGTTACTATCAGCGGAGCGTCACAAACAGGCGGACAGATTGACCTCAGCAATACCACTTATTTGAAGGCCGCAGCCACCGGCACAGGCGGTTCAGCAGGCAATGGCGGCTCGATTACTCTGGTTGCCTTCCAGGGTGATAGCGGAACGTCCGGCAACATCTTCATGTATCAACAACCCAGCGGCTATTTCACAATCGACACAGGAACAGTAACCACGGACGGTTCGAAAGTCAACGGCAACGTCACAGTTATCGGCGGGGCGCAATCAAATGCCGCATGCAACTGTTCCATACAACTCGGCGTAGTTAACACCACCGGCGGCACTGCCAATCCGCTATCTGCCAACAATGGCAATGTTATTGTGGCTTCCGCTACTCCGGACTTTTGGGCCAATCCTGGTTCACAATCGGCTACAGCAGTAACATTACAATCATCAGCAGCCGCCGGTGCCACTAGCATTACCGTCAGCGACGGCAGCAACATCTCCGGGTCAATCTACTTAAACGCACTGGGCGGCAACGGCGAGTTATTGCAAGTTAGTTCGGTCGACGGCAACGTAGTGAATCTCTCTGGCTCGCTCAGCTATTCACATAACGTCGATGAAGCTGTATACATGCAGTCCACCAGCCTGACTATCGACCCCACCAACCCAGCAGGGGTTCCCGCCAGCGGACTTTCAGGCACAGATTACGGCGGCATCATACTTCCCGGAACTTTACTAGGAGGCGATATAGCGCTCAACAGCATCGCCGCCGGAGGCAATATCACTCTGTCCTCCAATGCTGGAGCTGTCACCGCTCCAAACAATACCAATTTGGCTCTCGTAGCAGGTGGCAGTGTCATCGCCAATGGCACAAGCATGACTATGAACCTCAGCGCTGACAACGCCAATGCTAACGCGTTGTTAGTCATCGCTGGCGCTGCATTTACGACTCCTCCCGGAGAACCTTCCTCCATCTCCTTCGCGATTAGTGGTGCGTCTACGACAGGCGGAATGATCGACCTATCCGGACTGACTTCTATAACGACAGCCAACACAGGCAGTACATCAGGTCAAGCCGGATCGGTGACTATGGCCGCTTTCTACGGCACCGGGGCCGGCGGAGTAACTATCCCCTCTACCTCCGGCACGATCACAGCGCCATCGCTGGCCATAACCACTGGCACCGCCGTCAACGATGTGGACACCCCGGCTGTCAACGGCAACGTCATCATTATTGCCGGCGCACCCTCCGGCGACGCCCTGCAACTAGGCAGCATAAGCGTTAACGGCAACACAGTGAGCCCGGTAACAGCCAACAACGGCAATGTGATTATCGCCTCCGCCACCCCAACATTCTGGGGAAATCCCGGTCCGGACGGCCCTACCGAAGCCGTAACGACACAAGGCGGTGGCACATTTACTGATATGACTTTGACAGTTACGGATGCATCCAACCTGTCTGCTAATCAGACTGTCTACGTAAATGCCCTGGGTGGAAACGCAGAAATGCTAGAAATCAACCAGGTTAACGGAGAAGTATTGACGTTCGACACGCCACTGCAATACAACCACACAGATGGAGACTCTATCTACGTCAGCGCCACCTCACTGACAATCGATCCGACTAACGCCGTCGGCGCGCCGACGAGCGGACTTTCTATGACCGACTTCGGCGGCATTGTTCTGCCCGGGCTGATCCAAAGCGGAAATATAACAGTGGGCGCAATTGCTGCCAACAACACCCTCAGCATCTACATCAGCGCCAGCCTCATACTGGCGAATCTCGCCAATGTCAGCTTCACCGGTTTCCTGCAGTTGGGCGGAAACGGCGTCGCCTTGTATGTGGACGTGGTGGTGAACGCCAACATCCTGGACATCATCAAGCTCGATGCTCGCGGCACTCTCAGCCTGAACACCGGCAACAGCGCGATCACCTTGCCGGGCGGCGTGGTGGTCGGCGCCCGGTCCTTCTTCCTCGCGCTCTACGGGAAGGTCACCATCCTCGAGTTGTTCAGTTTCACCGCCAACTTCACCATCGCGGTCGGCAGCAGCATCACACTCCCGGCCATTCGCAACCGGTCGGGTGGGATTGTTCTCCCGAGCCAGACGGTCACTCTGCCGCAGGGTCAGTGGGCTTTCGCCTTCACCAACGTCAGCATTAGCTTCTTCGGGATCGCCACGCTTCGAGCCGACGGGTTCGTGCGGTCCAACGGCGATTTCGGACTCAACTTCACCGGCGAAATCGTGATCGGCAGCCGGTCCTGGGGGATCATC
>CAZSNX010000632.1:0-2792 GCA_964607945.1 uncultured Candidatus Obscuribacterales bacterium | reverse complement strand
AATCAGCAATCTACTATCACGCGTCATTGTACAACAAGAGCAGGATGTATTTGGCCAGTTCTAGATACCTTCTTGCTCGCCAAGCAATATAGAGAAATGCGGGCGGGACGCCGCGCCCCCAGGATGCTTGCCGTAACATAGATCATTGTAATGGTGCCTTTGCCAGCCACCCACAAGCATTACTGACAGCGGCTAGATGCGACTGTCACAGGCAAACTAAGTTCCGCTATCTAACCGGCAGATTATCGATTAGCCTGACTTCGCCAAATTTGGCTGCGACTAGAACAACAAAAGGTCCATCCGCAGAATTCACCGGGAAAAGCGTGTCGGGACAGCACGCTTCGAGGTATTGAAGTTTGACGCCCGACAGATTCGAGATAGCCTCGCGCCCCTCTTCCAGAACCTCTGACATTGACCTTTCCCCTGCTTTCGCTCTGTCTCTTACTTGACACAAAGTTTGAAACAAAATCGGTGCTTGTTTACGCTGCTCAGCAGTCAAGTAAACATTTCTGGAGCTGAGCGCCAGACCGTCCGGCTCTCTGACAGTCGGAACACCGACTACATCGACCGCCGTATTGAGATCGCTTACCATTCGTTTGATTACGGCCAGCTGTTGAAAGTCCTTCTCGCCGAAGTAAGCGGCATCGGGCTGCACCAATGAAAACAGCTTTGCTACCACTGTCGCCACCCCGACAAAATGCCCCGGGCGGAAAGAGCCACAAAGCCGCTCGGTCAAGTCGGCAGGCGGAACAATGACGGTATTTCCTTCTCTTCCTTGCGGGTACATTTCACTGTCACTCGGATGAAATACTGCATGTACACCGGCATTACGGCAAAGATCGATATCAGATTGAAGCGTTCGCGGATACTTAGCCAGGTCTTCAGCCGGTCCGAACTGAAGCGGATTGACGAAGACAGAGACAATTACGTTTTGGCATTCAGCCAATGCCTGCTTCACAAGCGTCATGTGCCCCTCATGCAGCGCTCCCATTGTCGGCACTAGTCCAACCGAGCGCTTGGTCCCGGCCGCAGAACACACGGCCAGTCCTGCTCGCCAAGCTTTCAATTCGTTGATGGTCGAGAAACACTCGATGGCAACCGCTGATTTCACCTTCAACCTCCGGGGCACTCCTTCCAGCCAGCTGAAAAACCAGCGATCAGATTACCGTGCCGAGCCGGAAACTTCGACCCCTTTCCGGCAAAAATGAACGTTTTTTGGGATAATGACCTGCCTAAACTCGAAAGTCTAATCGGAGATTCCTCATGTCAAATGGTAGCCTGTCTCGGCGGCATGAGCTATTTGCCCGTCAATTGTGCTCCTGGACTGCAATTCTTTCTTTGGCCTTTGTGCAGACAGCTCAATTGCCGAGCATATCTGCGGCCGAAAAAGATGCGCCTAAAGAGACCGCTGCCAAAGATGAGCAATCCGAAGCAGCCAAGGAATTGGCTGCAAAAATCGTGACTGCTTATGGCGGCTCAGTTCGTCTCAAGGAGCTAAAGAATCTTGCTTACAAGAGTCACGGCACCCACTCGGTCGTCTCCGGAGTTTCCGGTGCATCCAACTCATTAGTCTGCGACATCATCGGGCTGGGAGATAAGATTCGCCTGGAAACCAAATTAATCGGGCAACAGATGATCCTTGGATTCAACGGCAAGGACAGTTGGACTCAATTTGGGGACTGGGTCAATCCCAGTACTGAGACTACCGTCAAACGATTGTCTGACGAAATTCGGCATGGGCTCAATCTTCTGGCAGATTTAGGCGATCCTCATCGTCGCATTGAGTTGGCTGGAAGAAAACCGGCGCAAGGAAAGTCTTGCGATGTTCTGGTGGTATATGCGGACGACGGAAAACCATCGACTTTCTATGCTGACCCAGTCACTCACTTGGTGTTACGCAGCGAGTTCATGGGAGTCGACCACGAGCAAGGAGTACCGGCTCTGCAGTCGGTGGAGTACTTCGATTACAGACCGATTGCCGGCACTGTTACACCTTACAAGTCAGTCGAGTACACTGGTCAGAAAAAAACATCTGAAACGACGATTGATACAGTTGAAATCGGTTTGACCGTCGACGACAAACTTTTCGATATGCCGGCCGAATCCGAAGTCTCTCGCGTCAAGGAAGGGCCGGTCACCGTCCCATTTGACTTCATAGCCAATGAGATAGTGGTTAAGGTCAAAATCGGCTCAACCGATTACAAACTGATCCTCGACACTGGCGCCAGTCAATCGGTAATCGACAAGTCCATCGCCTCTACGATTGGTTCGGTTTCCCAATCAGATTTCTCCATAACAGCCGGTTCGAAGGCGGTTCCGCTCAGTTACTTGACTGTGCCAAATCTCACCATCGGTGATATCACACTCAGCAATGTCCCGGCCCTCATAACCGACCTTTCATCATTCGCAAGAGCGCTTGGAGAGCGTCCGGCTGGACTTTTGGGCGCAAATATTCTCAGACGATTTCTCGTCACTATCGACTTTCGGGACAAGAAGCTGATTTTCGCCGATCCGCACAAAGTGCCCGTGCCCGACGGTGCTACCGTCATCAAAACGTCACCGGTATATGGCGCCACAGCCCTAGTCATCCCAGGCAAACTGGACGACAAGTTGTCTTTGAACTTCCTGGTCGACACCGGAGCTAGTTTCAGTAATCTTCCCCAGTCAGCTGTCAAGTCTCTCCATTCCGGCCCGATTTTGCCTGTTGGTCAGATCTTTGGAATCGACGGCAAGAAGCAAAACATCGGCTCCATTCGCCTTGATTCGCTCAAATTGGGCTCTCTCCTGCTCAA
>CAZSNX010000631.1:0-2793 GCA_964607945.1 uncultured Candidatus Obscuribacterales bacterium | reverse complement strand
AGGTTGTTGACGCGTACCGTACCGGCTGTATTTACCCCTTGCACTACTGTGGCATCACCGGCTTGCGGTCCAATCGTACCGTTGGTGGCACCTTGCAGCATCGGAGCTTGACCAGCATTTACTGTATCGGTTTGGCTGCCTGTGATTGGGTTTGAGCGAGATTGAGTTCCTGCATCACCGGCTGAGAAAGCATCGCTGCCGAATTGAGCGTGGGCGGCTCCGCAAGTGAGCGGTAGGAGACAGAAGGCCAATGAAAGCAACCAGACTTTTCTCGTTTGACCGAAAACCTTAGTAAACATTTGAACTCTCCTTATTAATTTGGTCCATCCCTTAGTAATTTGGCTCTTCTTCTTTCGAGCCTCTGTGTGTCCTACGAGGCCCTGGGAAGAATTAGGGGAAGTCGAAAGATTAAATGGAAGAAGGAAATCTGATAGCAACCAAAAACCGCCTTACGGCGGTCTCTGGCTGGCGTTGGCGGGGAAAAATCAAGATGCGCTCTAGCGCTAAAGTCTATTTTCAAGAGGAGCCGGTCTTCTTGGAATCGGATGAATAGCCCAGCTCTTTTGCTTTGTCCAAGTCCCGTTGGGCAAGGTCGTTCTTGCCCAGCTTTTGATATGCCTGCCCGCGATTGTAATAGGCCGGTGCTAGTAGGATGCGTGGATTGCCAGAACCTTGCGTGTTGGGTTGTTGCGACAAGAGCTGAATTTCCTGACTGAGATCTTCTGCATACTTTTCGTAGTTGCCGAGATCTCTATAAGCCTGCGCGCGCACATCGTAGAACCAGGGGCTTTTCGCATCCAGGCTGATTGAGTTGCTGCAATATTCAACTGCTCGCTCGTTCTCGCCAATGCCGTGATAGGCCATTCCGAGACCTCCGAAAGCTAATGCAAAACTGGAATTGATTTCAATTGCCTTTTTGAAATCCGGTATCGCCTTTTGAAACTCAGAGCGACCTTGATAGATTTGACCGCGCATATAGTATGCAAGTGCGTAATCGGCATCCAAGCTAATGGCTTTCGAGTAATCGCAGATTGCCGCATCAGGATGTCCTAGGTAGACATGAGCATTTCCTCTACTATAGAAGGCGTCTGCAATTCGGAAGTGAGCAGCACCGGCTGACGCTAATTTGATTGCTTGATCGAAATACGAAATAGCATCTTGATACCTTCCACTTATGACGTATTGCCCTGCCAAGTAGTATGCACTGTCTGCAGCCGGTGGAAAAATTCTTGTTTCTGCCGGCCCCGAGCCTGGTGCTGAACTGGCTAGTTGCTGGGCTTTTGCAGCTTGCGTTGTTGCCTTCTGAGTTACCTCTGCTTGGGCCGTTCTAGTTGCAGTTGCTTGAGCAGTCGCTGCTTGCGCCGACTGCGTTGCGAGTGCAGCTGTTGTAAGCGTTTGCGCTTCCGCTGCTTGATTGGTTGCTGTTTGTGCCGTTTCCGCTCGGACAGACTTGGGAGCCGTAGTCTCTTGAGCAGTCGCTTCTTGAGTAGTTAGCTCCTGGGCTGCCTCTGAGGCGACAACTACTTCCCAGTCTGCGCGTGCCTCAGTTGCAGTGGTGAGAGACAACACGAGCAGAGTAAATGCGATAGATAGGTTGGTAAGTGCTTTCATTCTGCCCGACTATGAACTATGAGCCGATTCGTTTTTCACAGCGAAATTGCAAGTGAGTAAATTTCAGCATGTAGTCGTGAAAAAAATGTGACATAGAGACCAAAAACCCCCCTTGCGGGAGGTCTCTGGCTGGCGTTGGCGGGGGAAAACTTTGTCCGCTTAGCTGAACAGGTTGGCATCGCGGCAGGAGGCGACGAGCCAGTTGATACAACCGGGCGTTGCCAAACCACCTGTGACACCTGCAGCTCCGAAAAGAACGCGCTTCATAGCATCTTGCGTGCCGGCAGCCATGTGCATGAAGCCCATGATCATGGTTGGTCCGCCCCAGGCGATACCGAGGATTTCCATACCGTTGGCAATGATGTTGAGCAAAGCTTCTAAGTTAGCCAAGTTGTTTACGCGGACTGTACCGGCGGTGTTAACGCCCTGAACAACTGTCGCGTCACCAGCTTGGGGACCGATGGTACCGTTGGTGGCACCTTGCAACATCGGCGATTGACCGGCGTTGACTGTGTCTGTCTGACTGCCTGTAATAGGGTTGGAGCGGGATTGCGTTCCTGCATCACCAGCCGAGAATGCATCGCTGCCGAATTGAGCGTATGCGGGAGAAGCTACCGATAGACCAGCAACGATTACTGCGGCTACCGAAATTTGAGACAAAAGACTGGTAACAGAGATGCGCATGAAGAACCTCCTGGGTATGAACGCCAATTTTGTAGTAAGTCTTCCAACCAGGTGCGGCGGAAGTGCCGACCGATGGGCATAGATTACGGTAACTTCAGGTTGAAGTCAAGCGTAAATTTGTAAGCTGGAATACATTTTTGGGGCTTTTTTAGGCGATGTTCCATGCTTTGGCTTCGATACGGAAGTATATACGTACAGTGCCGAAATTTCCCATTGCTTAGCAAAAATCCTGAGTCGATATACTGGCGTCATCGCTCCGTTTTGCTGTCGTCAAAACTTCCTTTCTGTAGCGACGTCGTCGAGTTCCAATGATCTTTTCTTTGACGAAATCAGGTTTGGCAGATCAGCCACTTCTGTCCAAAATCTGCTCTGAGTCGGATAGAAACAATGTGCCGAGGGCTGGTGCGTTGTGGTGTGGCAGTGATGCCCGGAGGCTAGTTTTGATGATAGAAAGGAATGAAGAGGCTGAGAATCTGTCAGCGAGAGTTAAGAGTGAAA
>CAZSNX010000630.1:0-2794 GCA_964607945.1 uncultured Candidatus Obscuribacterales bacterium | reverse complement strand
GCGGCATGAAGCGTATGAGCCCGTTTGGCGAGATCGGGATCGAATCCGAGCTAATGGAGCTCGGCAGGCAACCGCTCGTTCCGTCCGCTGCAGTCACCGTTACTGAAGGTGATGCCGCCGTCGGTGCGGACCTCGAAGATGAAGCTGACGAAGGCTTTGCCGCCGACGAAACAGCCGAAGACGACGGTGGTTCCGGCGAGGACGTGTAAGTAAAGCCGTAGCAACGGCGCATTGCACGCGCCGCGGGCGGCTTCAAGCCGCCCTCTACGGACGGGACACAGGTTTTACAGAACGAAAGAAGATTTGGGCGAAAGCCCAGCCGAATTGGAGGACTCACGGGTAATATGCCTACAAGCATTGATCGATTTGACTACATAAAGATCGGTATCGCTTCTCCTGAGCGGATATTGAGTTGGTCTCACGGAGAGGTGACCAAGCCCGAGACCATCAATTACAGGACGCTCAAGCCGGAAAAAGACGGTTTGTTCTGTGAACGGATCTTTGGACCATCCAAGGACTGGGAATGCTATTGCGGCAAATACAAACGAGTTCGCCATAAAGGGATCACTTGCGAACGCTGCGGCGTCGAAGTAACTGACTCTAAAGTACGCCGTCACCGCATGGGCCACATCAGACTTGCTTCGCCCGTAACACATATCTGGTATCTCAAAGGGATTCCGAGCTACATCGGTTTGTTGCTCGACCTGCCTCTGAGAGACCTGGAACAGGTTATCTACTTCAATGCCTATATCGTCACCAACCAGGGCAACGCTCCCGATCTCCATAAGTACCAGCTTCTGACCGAAGAAGAGTACGACAAGCTGCTGGAAGACCAGAACATTCAGTTCGACGTCGGCATCGGTGCCGAAGCGATCAAAGAGCTATTGCACGAGCTGGCTCGGCCCATCTACGAGCGTCCGGACAACCGCGAAGATCGCGGCAAATTGCTGGAACTGCCCGGTTTGAACGAACTGTCCAAACAACTTCGCGAAGAGCTGGCATCAGCTTCCGGATCGCAGCAGAAGCGCGCCAAGATCATCAAGCGCCTGCGCTTGGTGGAGGCTCTCCGCAGTTCGCATACAGACCCGACCTGGGTAGTGCTCGACGTGCTGCCGGTAACACCGCCGGATCTTCGCCCGATGGTGCAATTGGATGGGGGCCGTTTCGCCACCTCCGATTTGAACGATCTTTATCGCCGCGTGATCAACCGCAACAACCGTCTGGCACGTTTGTTGGAGATGGGCGCACCGGAGATTATCGTCCGCAACGAAAAGAGAATGCTGCAAGAAGCGGTCGACGCATTGATTGACAATGGCCGTCGCGGCCGGACAGTAGTTGGTCCCAACAACCGTCCGCTCAAATCTCTTTCGAACATCATCGAAGGTAAGCAAGGCCGATTCCGACAAAACCTGCTCGGGAAACGGGTCGACTACTCCGGTCGTTCCGTAATTGTGGTCGGACCTTCACTCAAGCTTCATCAATGCGGGCTGCCGCGTGAAATGGCGCTTGAGCTGTTCAAACCGTTCGTGATCAATAAGCTGATTGAAAGGCAGATTGTTCAAAATATCAAATCCGCCAAGAAGCAGATTGAGAAGGGTTCAGCAATTGTCTGGGAGATCCTCGAAGAAGTAATTCAAGGACACCCGGTGCTGCTGAACCGAGCTCCGACATTGCACCGCCTGGGTATTCAAGCCTTCGAGCCGGTGTTGGTGGAAGGACGCGCCATTCAATTGCACCCGCTGGTATGTTCGGCATTCAACGCCGACTTCGACGGTGACCAGATGGCCGTTCACGTGCCTCTGTCGGTTGAAGCGCAGGCCGAAGCGCATATGCTCATGCTTGCGTCAAACAATATCTTGCTTCCGGCGACCGGACGCCCGACCATCACTCCCACGCAGGACATGGTCTTGGGTATCTATTACTTGACGATTGAAAAGCCGGGATCAGACGATCCCAAGGTTTGCCGCGGCGCCGGCATGCGCTTTGTGAATATGGCTGATGCGCGCTCCGCTTACGAAGTGGGAGTAGTCGATCTTCATGCCCGGATCAAAGTACGCGACAACAACGGCAAGGTAATCGAAACGACGCCCGGACGCATCATCTTCAATGAAGTTATCCGAGAAGCCATTGCGTCAGTGAACTAAAACACTGACCGAGCGGATCTAATTAGTTTGACGAGGGAAATATGGCTAGCAGCTTAGAGAGAAAAGACTGGATGGAGTTCATCAACACAACCGTAGACAAGAAAAAGCTGGGCGCACTGCTTGCTGAGATATACGAGCGCTACGGCGCTGCTCGCACCGCCGAGCTGGCCAATTCGCTCAAAGACTTGGGATTCAAATACGCCACTAAAGCTGGTGTCACCATCTCGATTGACGACCTCGATGTTCCGGAAACCAAGCGTGCCTTGATCTCCGCCGCCGAAAAGGAGATCGAAGAGGCGCAGCGCCGTTACGAGCGCGGTGAGATTACCGAAGTAGAACGCTACAACAAGGTAATCGACACCTGGTCAGCCACTACGGACCAATTGACCAAGGAAGTTGTCGACAACTTCGACCGCCTCAATCCGGTGTACATGATGGCGTTCTCCGGAGCCAGAGGAAATATCAGCCAGGTCAGACAGCTAGTTGGAATGCGGGGATTGATGGCTGACTCTCAAGGTCAGATTATCGACCTTCCAATTAAGGCCAATTTCCGGGAAGGCTTGAACGTAACCGAGTACATCATCTCCAGCTACGGCGCCAGAAAGGGCCTGGTAGACACAGCCTTGAAGACGGCCGACTCCGGTTACCTC
>CAZSNX010000629.1:0-2802 GCA_964607945.1 uncultured Candidatus Obscuribacterales bacterium | reverse complement strand
GATCGCCAATTTGAAGCTCGCGACGACAAGGCGCCTGTTGAACAACAGTCGACCGCTCTAAACATGCTCGACCTGCAAATCCGACGGCATGAGAAGGTCGACCAGTCGGCCAGCGTGCTCGGCAAAGGCGTTAAGGCTGTAAGCAGGTTAGCTTGGAGCGGCGACGAAGAATCACTTGCAGCGCTGAAAGAACTCCAGTCTGAAATTGCTTCGAACCTTAAGGTCGGCAACCAGAAGAGAGTTAAGGAACTCGAGCAGGGAGCGCTCTCTGCCATTAAGTTGGATCAAGCAGCCCTAGCCAAGGGCAATGAAATCAGTCACTACGGATGCGGATTTGTCAAGACAGCTGCTTTGTTTACCCGGGGGCGGCTCGGGTTGGCTGGAACCGTTCTGGCTTACGGGCTCGATCAAACGCATAGTGGCGATCGCACCGGCGCACTTGATTTTGGATTGGGAGCAGCCAAAGGGCTTGGCCTGAAAGTCGTGTTCAACAAGCTTGGAGAGGCACCACTCAACCCTGTTGCGAAAGGCGCATCGCTGGGATTCGTCAATACTGGATTGGAGACGGTGTTGACCAGAGAATCATTCTACGACAAGTCCACGGGCGATTACAGTCTGCGGGCCGGCATGGCCAGGACAATCGATACTAGTTTCGATCTGAAGGCTCGCGGGGTAGACGCTGCCGTCTTTCTAACTGCCAATGGAATGTTCGGCTGCGCCAATCGAGTCTCGGGCGGAGCGCTCGAGCAGAGCAAGATCGCGCACAACCTCTTTATGGGTACGAGTTTCGGTTTGTCCAGCGGAGCATCTCAAGAGTACATGCGCCAGCAGTCCCAAGGAGAATCTTTCGATCTGTGGAAGATTGCTGAGCGAAGTCTGTTGCAGGGAGCTGTTGATACTCTGGCGTCAGCTGTTCCGATGGCGTTTCATGGACAGCAGCATCAACGAAGGTCAGATCTGACCGGTAGAAAAGTTGGCAGCGAGCAATCGAACAATACATTGAACGCGCTTTCCGATCGGTTGGCCCCCGAGCTTTCGAAAGCCAGTCTGGAATCTGTTCAGAAGACCTCTTCAGTTAAACGTGATATCGATTCGAATGTCGGGAAAGCGGAGTCGCCTGTCGACTTGCCTGTTGGTGATGGTTCGCCGGCAGCGAGATTTGCTGGCTATGCCAGGGAAAAAATGACATTCGAGGTTGCTGCAGCCGATGGACCGTTCAAAGACTATGTAGATTTTCTCGGACGAGGGCGGGGATTTATCACTCCGGTGATGCGTAGATTCGAACTGGGTGGAAATCCGGATACTAAGATAATATATACCGAAGCCGAAGCCCGTTACTTCTCTGCTTTGAAGGTAACGAGATTTCTGAGGGAACGGGCTTGTGATTTCGATGTCACCAAATACAGTGGTCCGACCAGGGCCAGGCTGGAAAGCATCATGAAAGATGCAGGTGGGTTGGAGCGATGCGAACTTGCCTCCCGGCTGAGCCCGCTGGAGGCTCTGCAGATCGTTAAAGAGTTGCCCGATCCGCGCTTGATAAAGCAGTTGACTGTTTTGAACGAACGGCACTGGCAGGAGCCCTGGCGCCGGCATAATGGCGAACCTAACATCAATACCATGGCCGAGGTGTTACCCGACGGCTCAGTCACGATGTACCGCCCGCCGTCAGGACAAGTCTCGCGCGATACTATCTTTCATGAATGGGCGCACTTGCTGAAGTTCAGGTCGCCCACCGAAAGTGCATTGTTCGACAAAGTGGGGGCGCTTGAGTCTCTCAAAACAGAGAGTAAATCAGACCTGAGCAAGGGTGGCGATGAGTTGTGGGCAGTGCTCGTGGGAGAAGGATTGCTCAACGGTAGAACGTTGACTGCAGTCGCCACCGCGTATGAAAACCCGATTCGCTCCACGTTGGCAGGTCGAGCATTGGCCAGAGCGCTTGAGTCTGTTCCGGTCGAGCAGCGCAGCTCGAGGCATGCTCAGTTTGAGCTGGTGACTAAGTACATTGAAGAGAGTGTAAGACCATTGGCCAAGCAGGCATTGGTAGCTCAAATCGAGGGTGGTAATGCTCAGTCCAGGCTGAGCGCAATAGAGTTGTTGGGACATCTGGGCGATCGCTCGCATATACCCTTATTGGAGCGGGTGGCGGCATCAGCTGTCGAACCTGCTCTGGTAAAATCCGCTTTGGAAGCGAAGTCCAGGCTTTCGGGGGAAGGCAATACGGCCGGCGGCCAACTAGCCAGTAGACCCGAAGTGCCTTCCAACCCGCAAATGAGAGACCTGACAGTGGCAGAAGGTGAACCGGGGCGTTCCGGTGATTCGAACGAAGGAAGGAGGCAGGCAGCGCTCTCGATCGTGGAGAGATTGCAGCAAGAAGGGCACGTTGCTCTTTGGGTCGGTGGTTGTGTGCGCGATCAGATCTTGGGCCGAACTCCGCGCGATTACGATATCGCTACAACCGCTACTCCTGAGCAGATTCAAATGCTTTTTTCGAATGCCGAGCGGACTGGTAAAGGAACAGGCCCGGTCAGGGTATACATGAACAATGTTCCCAGTGAAGTATCCAGCATGCGGCAACCGGACAATTCAGCGGTCGATTCTTCGAGTTTGTCAATTGAAGCGCTTTTGCGCTTGGATGCTGGACGGCGGGATACCACCGGTTCGGCTATCTTCAAAGATCCTGTGTCGGGGCGGCTTTATGATTTTTTCGGCGGACAGGAAGATTTGAAATCGGGAATAGTTCGCACGGTAGCTGAGCCCAACGTTAGCTTTCGGGAGGATCCTTACCGGATGTTGAGGGCGGTA
>CAZSNX010000628.1:0-2809 GCA_964607945.1 uncultured Candidatus Obscuribacterales bacterium | reverse complement strand
GCGAGATTGTTGAGACTGACGGCAACTTGTGCTGATTGCTCTCCGGAAGCCTTTTCTCTAATAGTTAGAGCCCGTTGGTAGAGAGCTCCGGCTTCCGAATTGTTGTGTAAGGCTCTCATCACGACTGCCAGATTGTCCAATGCAGTGGCAACGGCCAAGCTTTGCGCACCATAGGTATTCTCAACGATCGACAAGACGCGTTTCAGCAGCGGTTCTGCGTCCTTGAACTTCTCTTGTTCGCGATACATCATCGCCAAGTTGTTCAGATCCACAGCGATTGAGGGATGCTCGGCCCCGTCTTCTTTCTCTAGGATTGAAACTGCTTGTTTGTAAATGTCGGCGGCCGCATCGTATTTCTTCTGCTTGCGATACAGCTGCGCGAGGTTATGCATTGTCGGAATCAGCGATTTGCCAGGTGATGCTCCTGCACTGGTTGCCAGAGCTCTTTTGAACATCTTTTCTGCTTCATCCAGATTGCCTTGAGCTGAATAAACCAGCCCGAGATTACTTAATGTGCTTGCAAGATGTGCAGTATCTGCTTTTGAGCTTTCCGCTTCCTTAAGAGCTGCATTGAAGTTCTTTTCGGCGTTGGCATAATCCTTGACCTGATATGCCTTGGTACCTAACTCATTGAATTCATCCCAAGACTTCAAATCAGCAGACATACTTTGATAGATGCAGATGAGTGAGACTGCAGACAGCGCCGAAATGTATAAAATAAGCTGCTTTAATCGCATGAATCTGAGTATGGTCTACCACTGCTCTTACTACTTGGGAAGTTTCTCCCAAGTTAAGTCTACCAATAGCAGTCTGAGTAGAGCCAACAAAAGAAACTATTTATGAATCGCGCAGCTGGAGCTATTTAGAGCTTTTGTAAATGCCATGCGCTTGAGTGGAAATCATCAGGCATGCAGCCATCTTAACCAGCTTATTTGTGAATGCCCTGTCCTTGTCGTTGCTGCTGCTGACCAAGCTGCGCAGCAATTTATGTTCCTGCAGAGCTGTGATCAGCGAAGCTTCGCTGCGGCAAACTGTTTTGCCTCCTTGCAATCGGAAGGTGTTGGTTCGGCGTCTCGCGATGCGGCTTTCGCTCAGAGCCGCCTGGATAGAATCGGCGGATTCACTGATCATAACCTCTTCGCCAACGCTCAAGGCAAGTGTTTGCCCGTTGTGCAGATCAACTTTGATTGAGTGGGCGGAACGTTCGTAAATATTGTGTATGCGTACAAGCGTACGCTCATGGCTCAACAGAACATGCGTGCCGGCAGCGATTGAAACATCGCAATTGCTGAGTTTGAGCACTGCCGGGTGCGATGCGGAAAGTAGTCTTTCGCCTTCGGTTAAACGGAAGACTCCCGGCGTTTCTTCTATCATCGCAGGACGCCCATGATTGCCAACTAAAGTTCGCTCTGTCAGTGCACCGGTGGTGTTCATCATCATGGCGTTTGAAGGAGTGCCGGGCTGAAGGTAGGCGATCTGCTGCAAATCTGAATCCTTACTTAACGCTTCGGGTGAACAGATGGTAGCACCAGTAGTATCAAGAGCTTCGCGATGATTTATGTTCGCAACTGATCGGTGCGTGGAAGGCTGAATCGAGAACGGCAAGAGATTATCGCGGCTTATCAAAGGCGCAGTTCCGGCTCCCGGCAGCTCCGGTATAAAAGTAGTGCCTCGAGTCTGTACATCGGTTATCGCTGATTCGGATATGGTTGAGATTGCAGATGGTGCTGATGGAATCGGCGGGTCGGCAATTAAGGTTACACCGTTGCCTAGTTTTATGGCCGAGGCCGCTCTCGAACCGGTGCTAAATACGATGTCGCGAGCGAGAGCTCGCAGGCTGACGTTTTTACCTGCTGTAATTCCGTTTGTTCCGAAGTAAACCTTGCCACCCGCCACGCTAACCACATTGACTCCGGAAGGTATTTTGCCGGTAATCGGAGTTGACGGGACTGCGCCAATCGACAGCGTCACATTGCCTAGAGTCGGGTTGCAGTCTGTATAGGCCCAAATCACTGCGTTATTCCCAACTTCAATCTTGCCGCTTGCTAAGTTTGTGTTTTGCAAGAGGATGTTTCCTTCATTGGCTTTCAAGAGGCTGCCGTTTTGAATCTTTAGCGTGCCGGCGCCGGCTATGAGCGCAATTGAACCATGCAGTGTGAGAATATCTTTGGCCGTAATGCCACCAGTGGACGAAAGATTGAATTCGCCACCGGCTTGTGAGTTGCCTAGTTCGATATCGCCGACTGCGCTCAGGAATACGTTTCCCCCCGCCTCCGCGGTTAGTTCTGAGGCAGCCACCCTGACCGGGGCAGCATTGGTGCCGATGTAACCGCGCTCGCTTTGCAGGAGGAGTTTTTCAGCGGTCACCGTTCCGGCCGTGTTTTTGATGGCACCGGTGCCGGTGGTCACTAGCGAAGCCTTTGTATCTGCGGTCAGGTTGCTTGCGATGGTGATCTCTGCGGCTGTCGAGTCAGCGGTGATCTCAATCGTTTTTGCCGAAAGTCCGCCGGTCAGATTCAAATCGCCGAGAGCCTTCAATATGAAGTCCCTTCCGGCCGACGAGGACAGTAGATTGGCATTTACGAGATCTTTGATGTATACATTGCCGTTTCCACCAGTATTGGCAGAGAGATTCTGTGCGATTGTCTGGACATAGCGGTTGGTGCTTCCAATGCTTCCTGTATGTGACGCCAGCGAAATATTTGGAGCGCTCAAAAGCCCGCCACTGACGCGAATATCTCCAGAACCATGCGCGCTCAGCGACAAGGTTGAGCTTGCTGTGATGTCTGCGTCGATTCTTATATCACCG
>CAZSNX010000627.1:0-2812 GCA_964607945.1 uncultured Candidatus Obscuribacterales bacterium | reverse complement strand
GGCGTCCTGTACAGACTCTTTGATCTGCACCTGTGAATTCGGCGAATCTAGCAATCCTCGTCGATGGACACGCTATCCACCAGGAAGCAATCGGCTGCTTCAACCCCTATCCGACGGAACACATTAACCGGTTCGGAAACGAAAAGTCCAAGAGATAGCAAAGCTCGAACGCGCGTTGAATATTAGCTTTCTGGACGATGCCATGAGCCCATTGCGGTTTTAACCAGAATCCTTACCGCCGGTCTTTCCCGGGACCCCTTTATTTCAATTCCCGATCTTTCCGCTATGCTGATGTAGTAAGCGTTTCGTGCATCCGATCGATTTGTCGCGGTAACCGAAATTTTCCAAAAATGCCCCTTGAAAGGGAGACATGGGGGAGACGGGACCGCATGATTCGGCCGTGGTTTTCTCTTTATTACTGTCTCCTAATCGCTGACTGGGAGCGGGGTTTTGTCGGAACAACGGAATCATGTGGTCGTCGGGAGCCTTCGGAGATTGAAAATGAAAGAGAAGAAAATCAATTTTACAAAAGGTGTGCTTGATACCATTTCTCTGCCTGCGGAAGGTTTACGCCGACGGATTTATGATACCAAAAGTCGTGGACTGCTTCTGGAAGTTTCCAGCAAGGGTTCAAAAACTTTCTGGCTGCGTCGCAAAATAAACGGACGATCGACCTGGGAGCGCATTGGTCCCTATCCAGACCTGACGATAGAACAAGCTCGAAACAGAGTTGCGGAAATAAATGGTGCGATAGCTCAGGGACACAATCCATTCGAGAGTAGAAAGGCATGGGAGGACGAACTGACTCTGAGTGAGCTGTTTGAGGAGTATCTGAACAGACATGCGCGTAAGCAACGCAAAACTGCGGACATCATGGTGAAAGATTTCGCAAGGAACCTTGGACATTGGGCAAACCACAAGCTTTCGAGCATCACAAATCACGACGTCGAGAAGCTCCATGGCTTTCTGGGACGGACACGTGGACCCTACACGGCAAATCGCACTATTCAACTTCTCCGAGCGATTTACAACAAGGGACGGGCCTGGAAGCTCTATCTTCAGGACAATCCTGCCGCCGGCATCACGCTATTTCCAGAAAGGCCTAGAGGGAGATTTCTCAACAAGGATGAGGTGAAACGTCTATTCCAGGCTTTACAAACCGAATCTGATTACAACATTCGTGACTTTGTAATGCTGTCGCTTCTTACTGGTGCCAGGAATTCGAACATTCTGTCGATGAGATGGGAAGACATCGAGCTAGCTGAAGGCAGTTGGACGATACCGGAAACCAAGAACGGCACATCTCAGACCATCTCCTTGACGGCTACCGAGGTAGAGATTCTCTCTGTCAGGCGTCCAATGGTGGCTGGCCCATACGTTTTTCCTGGACGTGGACCCTCGGGACACTTGATGGACCCGAAGAAAGCTTGGGCCAGACTTCTCGAACGAGCGGGTATCAAAAACTGCACCCTTCATGATCTCCGGCGCAACCTCGGAAGTTGGATGGCTTCTCAGAATGTCAATGTTGCGCTAATTCAGAGCGCACTACATCACAAGGATCTTAAGACAACGCTAAACGTCTATGCACGCACGGCTAAAGACGCCGAAAGGAAGGGCAGGGAAGTGGCGCATTCCGCGATGTTCGATGCCGCCGGAATACTGGTGCCCTTCCGCAAGTCAACAAAGTCTGAGGGTGTATCGTAGAGCTTCGCTCAGTGCGCCACCATTACGCTGGCTGAATAATGGACAGGTGATTGACTCCCTACGCTTGCCGACTCTGTTGGGTGACGGCGGACGACAGACGGCAGAGCCAGCGGAGCTGGTCGCCGTCACCCGCTCCGAGTCTAGCTCCGTGGTCAATCACTGGCGCACGCTTCGCGTGCAGAATTGGCGGAATGCCTGCGGCATAAACGGCTTCCCCCCCACTCGCTCCGTTCGCGGGTCCCCTCCATTTATTCCTCGGCGATTTCCAATAGGGGTTCCGGTCGGGCCAACTCCGGCAGGTGCCAAGTATCGCGCTCAAAATTCCAGCAGTTGCAGAAATGTTGCTGGCGACAGAATTTTGACTCCCGCGTGAGTGTTCAAACAGAGTAAATCATTGTCACCACTCACAATGAAATCGGTTTGTGCCAGTTGTGCGCATTCAAGATAGTCGTCATCTTTCGGATCGCGGCTAACTGCAGGCGGCTCCCGCACTTCTACTAGAATTCCCTTGCATTCAATCAAATCGATCAGTTCGAGTAACCGATTCGGTTTGATTCTAGATGCAAGTTTTGGCCGAGCTTGTGTCTTTCGCAATTCCACGATCAGAAGGGGAGGGTAGAACAGCTGATACTTATCCTGCTCCAGAAACTCAATAAGCCGCCTTCCCGACCCTGCGGTAAGTAACCCGCTAATGAAGACGTTGGCATCAATGACTGCCTTTGGCACGCTCAGCTCTGATCTCTTCCCTAACGGCTTTCATTTCAGCGATTATCTCTTCTTCCGTGAGCGGTGGCAAACCCTTGTTATCTTCTTCCACGTCTCTTACTAACTGCCGCCATCGCTGTCCCCACGTGCGGCGAGTTAAGTCTTTACGAAGTGTCTCTTGCTCGTCCGGCGAGTGCTTGTCGACAAGCTTCAACACTTGTTCGAACGTTTCATTATCTTCTGGTTTCCGTTGAGCCATGGCTAAACCTCTTGCGTTTCCTAGTATATACCCCATAGGAACGTGCTGTGAAGTTGCCGTGCCGTTTGAATCCCCAACGTCGACAGTTTCGGCAGGGGACACAGCCGCCGAACTGGCAGTGAGGCGGAAGCGGGGACCCGGAAC
>CAZSNX010000626.1:0-2815 GCA_964607945.1 uncultured Candidatus Obscuribacterales bacterium | reverse complement strand
CTTCGTAATTGATCGACTTTGCTGCCAAGACTGCAGCGGCACCCATTTTAGATCTCAGTTCTTCGGTCAATGCCGGGCTAGGAGCTTCCTCAATCAATTTTTGATGGCGGCGTTGCACGGAGCAGTCGCGCTCGCCGAAGTGAACGCAGTGGCCGTGGCTGTCGGCCATTACCTGAATTTCAACGTGGCGAATCGGCTTGAGATACTTCTCGATGTATACTCCGCCGTCTCCAAATGCCGCTGCTGCTTCGGCGCGCGCGGACGAAATTGAGCGAGCTAGCTGGACGGAATCTTGGGCAACCCGCATTCCGCGGCCGCCACCACCGGCAGTGGCTTTCACGATGACCGGATAGCCGATCTCGGCTGCGATTTTGAAGGCATCCGCCTCATTCATTACCAGACCTTCGGTACCGGGCACTATCGGCACTCCGGCCTTGCGCATGCGGTCGCGAGCTGATGACTTATCGCCCATTGACTTAATCGCTTCGATGCTCGGCCCGATGAACTTGATTTTGTGATCTGCGCAGATTTCTGCGAAGTTGGCATTTTCTGAAAGGAAGCCATAGCCGGGATGAATAGCATCGGCGCCGGTCACTACCGCTGTGCTGATCAATGCCGGGATGTGCAGATAGCTTCTGGTCGACACGGGCGGTCCGATACAAAATGCTTCGTCAGCCAATTTTACGTGAAGCGATTCGGCGTCCGCTTGTGAATAGACGGCAACGGTTCTGATGCCCAGCTCCCGGCACGCTCTAATTACCCTGAGAGCGATCTCCCCACGGTTTGCTATGAGTACTTTCTCAATCATACTAAGTCTCTTGGACGCCTGCTGGAGGTGGAGCGTTATCCGTTGGGATCGATCATGAACAATGCCTGTCCATATTCGACTGTAGTGCCGTTCTCCGCGCACACTTTTACGATGCGTCCGGATACTTCTGCCGGCATGTCGTTCATCAATTTCATCGCTTCGATAATGCAGACAGTTTGTCCGACCGCAATCCGGTCGCCGATGTCCACGAAGGCCGGTGCGCTGGGCGAGGGGGAGCGATAGAAGGTGCCAACCATTGGCGATGCAATCGGCACCAAGCCATTGCTGGAAGGTTCGTCGCTGAGATCGACCGTCTGAGCGGATGCCATGTCCATCTGCGGAACGCTGGCAAGGACTGGAGCCGGAGCCGGCGTCACCGGTATCTCAACCAAGGTGTTTGACTGCTGCACAGCAGTGACTGGATTGGACTTTTTAACCGTGATCTTCTCTTCGCCCGACTCAATAGTCAGCTCAGTAATATCCGTCAGGCTGACTACTGCCAGCAATTCTCGGATCTGGTCGAAATCTATTTTCACCGAACCGCCTCGTCGTTCTTGCTCTAGACTCTGGTTATGTACTTTCTGGTACGCGTGTCAACTTTCACTTTGTCACCTTGCTTGATGTGGAAAGGCACAGTGACGGTGGCTCCCGTTTCCAGCTTGGCCGGCTTGCCGCCACCAGAGCTGGTATCACCACGCTCGTCCGGAACCGTTTCGACAATTTCTAGCTCGACTGTGTTCGGCAGGTCCACTCCAATTACTCGGCCTTCATAACGCATGACGTTGATGCCTTCCAGACCTTCTTTGAGAAATTCGACGGCATCACCAATCTGTTCCGGGTCAAGTTCGATCTGTTCGAAACTAACGGCATCCATCATCGTGTACTTCTCGGCTGCGCGATAAAGGTATTGCATTTCGGATTTTTCGATTACTGCAGATGGAACCTTTTCACCGGCTCTAAACGTATTTTCCATCGTGTTGCCGGTCTCAATGTTTTTCATCTTGGTTCGAACAAATGCCGAGCCCTTTCCCGGTTTGACATGCATCGCTTCCACAATCTGCCATAGTCCATTGTTATAAACGATGGTGATGCCTGGTCGAAAATCGTTGCTTGAGATCATTAGCTGTTCCTGTGTATCCGAAAGGCGCGTACCGGGTCGTCAAGTGGGGATGACTGCCTCAGGCCGTCAGAGATTTTAACAGACCTTGGGGCTGGACTCTAAGGTATGAGACCGCATTCACAGCGTGTTTTTTACATTTCGCTCGTGAGTAAATATTCACCCAATTCGGCACAGATATAATTACACTTCATCCTCACAACTATCTAAGAAAGCTGGGAAGTAAGAGCCATGCCAAAAACGGAGCAAACCGAAGTGAAGCCTGCCGAATCTAAGTCCGCCTACAACCCGAAAGAGGTAGAGGCTAAGTGGACTGAATTTTGGTTCAGCCAGGATCTTTTCTCGGTTGACATGAATCCTGACAAACCAGGATTTTCCGTAGCATTGCCGCCGCCAAACATCACCGGAAATCTGCATCTTGGTCATGCTCTCAATGGCACACTGCAAGATGTGCTGATTCGCTGGAAAAGGATGCAGGGATACAACGTGCTCTGGCAGCCGGGTACCGATCACGCCGGTATTGCCACACAGATGGTTGTGGAGCGAGAGCTGAAGAAGCAAGGTGGCAACCGCCATCAGCTCGGCCGAGAAAAGTTTCTGGAGAAGGTCTGGGAATGGCGCAATCAATACGGCAATAACATTTTGTCTCAATACAAGCGACTGGGAGTCAGCTTTAGTTGGAACCGCATGGCCTTCACGATGGATGAGAAGTATGTCAAGGCGATCATGCGCGCTTTCTGCATCCTGTTCAGGGAAGGTTATATCTACCGGGGTAATCGAGTTACCAATTGGTGTCCTCGCTGCTTGACCAGCCTTTCGGACCTGGAGGTGGAGCACGATGAGACGAAAGGACACCTTTACTTCATTAACTATGCGCTTGAGGATAAGTC
>CAZSNX010000625.1:272-2815 GCA_964607945.1 uncultured Candidatus Obscuribacterales bacterium | reverse complement strand
AATGCGATTTCTTGAGGAGATCTCCGCTTTGCGAGTCGCTTGAATATGTAAATGCAAATCAACCTACCTAATCGTCTGAAGCAGATTCAAGCTTGCAGACTTTCTTTTCCAGCCTCATATATGACCTGCTTCTCAGATTCGACCACGCTTTTGCCTTCCGGGACACGCTGCGCTAACGCTGCGAGTGGTAAGGGCTGCCAAATGAGACAACTTCAATTTGTCAGGTTGCTCCGAGAAATACTTATCCACTAGGTTTACGGATGTCCTTCTAAGTAAGAGAAATTCAGCCGGGTATTTGACCGCGACAAACCGCTAACAGTCACACCGAAATAATGCACCGCGGAGATCTATGCGATCTTCCGGTTTGTTAGAGCAAGTTTGCGCCGGCAAGCATTTCCAGATTTCGCTCGCGTTTGCACCACAGGCAGTGCAAGCCGCGAGCGCCTTTGCACAAGCAATTTTCCACGCGGTTCGAAGCTGATTCGAGCCGGGGGAGGTACTCATGGCAGAAAAGTTTGATTTTGTAATTATCGGCTCGGGCTTCGGCGGCGGTACTGCTGCGCTCAGGCTTTCGCAGGCCGGCAAACGCGTTTGTGTGCTCGAACGTGGTCGGCGGTGGCATGGAAAAAATCTGCCTCCGGCAGCCAACGAAAAGCCTGCTTCAGCGTTCCCGGAGCTCGGAGACAGCCACTTCTTCTGGGGCCGGCAACTCTGGCGACCAACCAGACAGCGGCTCGGGCTCTATGAAGTGAAACAGATGATCAACCTGCAGGGTCTCGTCGGAGCTGGCGTCGGCGGCGGCTCTTTGATCTGGGCCAATGTGGTTGTGAAGGCTCCGGAATGGGTGTTTGAAAGGAACTGGCCGAAGGAGATCAATCGCCAGACGTTGGACGCTTACTACCACCGGGCAGACCCATACCTGCGCCCGAAGCTGATCCCAGGTATTGCAAACCAACAGAACATCGGCGACGGCGCTTTCAATCATCGCGCCGAAGCGCTCAAGCTGGCTGCCGCCAAAGTCGGCCGCCCGTGGCAACCGGTGCCGCTGGCAGTCAACTTCGGCAATCAGCTCAACGCTTTACCGAACGGTCACGGTCAGGCCAGACAACTGGGCTGCAATCTCTGCGGTCTCTGCACAGCCGGCTGTCCGCAGGGAGCCAAAAACACTGTGGACAAGACCTATATCGCAGAGGCCGAGGCTCTCGGTGCAGAGATAAGACCACTGCATCTGGCAACCGGCATCGAGCAGGTTGCCGGGGGTGGTTATCGCGTTCACTTCAAACGCTTCAACCTGGACGGAACAATTGCCGAGACCGGCTCTGTCGATGCAAAACGAGTAGTACTCTCGGCCGGCACCTTCGGCTCGACCGAGCTGCTGCTGAATTGCCGCAAGAACGGGATGTTGCCCAACTTGAGCAATGCGCTCGGCAAGCGCTTCAGCATCAATGGCAATGTCCTTGGTGGCGCGCTTGCGGATGGAAAGTCGAGCACTGCGGTCAACACCAATTCCGGTCCGGCGATCGCCTCGATGATTGATTACGGCCGCTTCGCAATCGAGGACATCGCAAATCCGACCTGGACCGCCGGCATCGTAGGCGAGACCAACATTAAACGGATGGTGGCGTTTTCACTTGCGCTCGCCGGCTTCAAGCAGACTTCGAAGGTCTCAGCCCAAACCGTACGCGACCTCCTGCTTTATGTCGGCGTCGGAGACGACGGCGCCCGCGGGACGCTCAAGCTTAATAAGCTCGGGCTGCTCAGCCTAGATTGGCCGGGTGGCATCAGCCGAGAACCGGGAATTCAAGCACTTCACAAGGCGATGGCCGAATTGGCAGCTGCCCAAGGTCGTCGCTATGTTCCAAACGCTCTCTCGATTTTCAATCGGCCAGTTACCTATCACCCGCTAGGCGGCTGCCCGATGGCCGACACAGCGGAGAACGGCGTGGTCGACTCCTACGGACGAGTTTTCGGCTATCCCGGGCTCTTCGTAGCCGACGGCTCAATCGTACCGACGGCGCTCGGGAGAAACCCGTCCTATACGATCGCCGCACTGGCTGAAAGGATTGCCGAGAAGATGTCCCAAGAAACAGACTGACAGCATATTCTCGGCAATCACTAGTAAGCGCGTTTGCCACTCGGCAGTTTCCTGCCACATTTGCATCCCAGCCCGGAAGACCTGCTATTGGCAGCGTTTTCCGGGCTGGGACTCAGCACACAAAAAATTTCTTTTTTATCTACGCCTTGTTATAGTATAGTCCTTTTTAAGATCGCTCACAACTCCGAACCCGAATGGCATCGAAAGAAAGTCGGGACTTTCTTTCGGAAGCTGCCAACCGCGATCACATACAGAATGTCGTTGGCTTACAACACGCTAGCCGCCTGAGGCACCAAGCGTGCCGATCAATTTTTGCAGGAAGGGTCCCAGTGTTCGTCTTGCACTTGCTGGCAGCTTCCTTCGCCGTTGCCGCCTGCAAGACCGCCTTCGTCATCTTTGACAAAGACTTTCTTTTCGGCGGCGCAAATCAATCCTGAGGCCGTGAGCT
>CAZSNX010000625.1:0-262 GCA_964607945.1 uncultured Candidatus Obscuribacterales bacterium | reverse complement strand
GCTCCAATGCTGTTGCGAGTCGAATCAAGCTTCTCAGCGAAATGTTGCGCGAACCGCGCTCGATGTCGCTGAAATACGTCCGGTGAAGTCCAGCTCGATGCGCGAGCTCTTCTTGCGAGATGCCGAGCGAGTCTCGGCGCTCCTGAACAACCAGACAAAACGCCTTCAATAGTGGGTGAGAAGATTCATTTTTACTTTTCATCGGTTACTAGAATCCGGGATAACTTTGGATAACGTCTACAGACTTATAGTGACAATGTTT
>CAZSNX010000624.1:0-2831 GCA_964607945.1 uncultured Candidatus Obscuribacterales bacterium | reverse complement strand
AAAGAGCTAATGGTGGCAGTTAGAAAAGTACCAGGCACGGCCGACCTGAGCCGCGAACCAGTGATCGGCTTGCCTGAGTTCAGAATAGTTCTGCGCCGAGATGATATCGCTCGCTATGGCGCTACTTCCGCTGATGTTCTGCGATTCATTCAAACTGCTACCGCCGGACGCGTTGTATCCGAAGTATTAGAAGGGAACAAGCGTTTCGGCATCTTGATTCGATTTTCACCAGAACACAGACAAACAGAAGAACGACTAAGGAAAATGCTAATTGAAACTCCAAGCGGAGCCAGAATTCCTTTAGATGCGCTCGCAGACATAACGATCGCCCGAGGCGCCGTTCTGGTAAATCGAGAAGACGGGCAAAGGCGGGCCGCGGTCATGGTCAACGTCAGAGGACGAGACCTCGGAAGTTGGGTGCAAGAAGCTCGAAGCAAAGTGGAAAAGCAGGTAAAGCTTCCGGAAGGCTATTGGATTGTTTGGGGTGGTCAATTCGAGAATCAACAGCGTGCAATGGCTAGGCTGGCAATCGTTGTTCCGATCGTGCTGTTCCTGATCTTCCTACTTCTATTCTTTACTTTCGACTCGCTCAAAAATGCGGCGCTAATAATGCTTACGGTGCCATTCGCTTCAATAGGAGGAATAGTGGCGCTATGGCTGTCCCATCAGCCAGTCTCAGTACCGGCAATCATTGGATTTATTGCGCTCTTCGGAGTCGCCGTACAGAACGGGGTGATCATGGTCAGCTATATTATGCAGCTGCAAGAGAAGTCCCAGATGTCAGTCGACGAGGCTGTGATCGAAGGAGCGACCGTCCGACTGCGACCAGTCCTGATGACCGCAATGGTCGCCATGATGGGATTGCTGCCTAAGTTGTTCTCGGATGGTACTGGAGCGGAAATTCAAAGACCGCTGGCAACGGTAATTTTCGGTGGGCTAGTTTCAGCGACCGCACTAACTTTACTGGTTATTCCATCGCTATACAGATTTCTCAATCGAAAAGAAGACTCCACCTAGTTCAAGAAATCGGCCGACATTACTTTAGAGGTCCGGTGAAGCGCCTGATTGCCAAATCAGCTTGATTAAATCAAGCGAGATTGTCAGTCGTTTGGATTATAGGCCACCGTGGCACACAATACTGGAGCATGAAACAACAGTATTGTTTGCAGTTTTGGCTGTATTGATTGACAGGAAACATTTCGAATGAAAGTGCTCCTGATAGAAGACGACTGCGACATCAGAGAAAGTACCTCAAGTTGTCTCGAGGAGGTTGGGGGCTTTGAGGTAGTCACTGCCCACTCAGGTGAAGACGGGTTGGTAAAAGCCGCCGAAGCCAACCCGAATGTTATTTTGCTTGATGTTATGATGCCGATAATGGATGGTCCGGCGACGCTGGCTGCCTTGAGGTCCAGCGAGAGTACGAAACATATTCCGATAATCTTTCTGACCGCAAAGGCTCTATCAGCAGAGATTGCGACATTGAAAGATCTCGGCGCTATTGGCGTATTAGTCAAGCCGTTTGATCCAATGTCCTTGCATACGCAGATTCTGACATTGCTGGAGGCACAGTAGAGTAGGGATGTCTGGATGGCCCAGTGGCGAAAGGTTTAAAGCGAGATTCTTAGAGAGAAGTTCTGAAATTCTCTCTGAGGTCGAAATACTTCTTGCTGACAAATCCAGAGACAATGAAGACGACACTTATAGGCTGGTTAAGGAGTACTCTCACTGGTTGGCAGGAACCGCTGGCACATTTGGTTTTTCGCGCATTTCAGAGCTGGGTCGAGAGGCCGAAAAGCTTTGCGAGAATTTGCAGCGGATAGCCGATAAGCGCTCATCCCCGGAGTTCAAAGCTTTATTACTGAAGTATGACTCCATGAGGCTTGAGCTTGGAGCTAATGGCGATGGCTAAAATTCTGGTTGTAGAGGATGATCCAATCTTGCTTGATGCCATTAGTGAACTGCTGCGCAGCGAACAACATCTCATTGATGCAGTCGGGAATGGTCACGATGCGAGCGCAGCATTGCGCATTAACTCATTCGATCTTGTCATTCTTGACTGGTCGCTGCCCGGTCTGTCGGGTGTTGACTTGTGCCGGCAGATTCGCGCCGGGCGCAGCAATGTTCCTGTATTGATGTTGACAGCCCATGCCGATATTGCGGACAAAGAAGCTGGATTTGACGCCGGTGCGGATGATTATTTGACCAAACCGTTCAATCCAAGAGAACTCAAGGCAAGAGTCAAGTCGCTTTTGCGACGTCAGGCAACGATCTTAGAAGATGAGTGCAGGGTTGGCAACATTCGCTTGAATCGCAAGTCTCGAAAGGTAACCGTCGAAGATAGAGAAGTCAGGTTATTACCCACAGAGTTCGCGTTGTTAGAACTCTTTTTGAGGTATCCGAATCAAGTATTCAGCACCGAAGGACTGCTCGATAGACTTTGGCAATCTGATGGCACGCACGAAGGAGTAAGAACAGCAATCAAACGGTTGCGTCAAAAGATCGATGTTCCGGACAAGCCTTCCATGATTACGACGATACACGGTGTAGGCTACAGACTGGAGAGCCGATGATGGGACAGTTCATCTTATTGCCCAGCAATGCGTCCGCTCACTTTAGTGTAAATAGTACTGCGGCTAGAGCAGTGGTAGTAGCAACAATTGTTGGAGCGATCTTGTGAGCCGGCCGCTTCTGAGGCTATCTCATAAGGGTCTTGTATTAGTCTCTTTGCCCTTGTTCTTCGAGATAGTCTTCATTGCCATTCTCCTGATGCTGCTTCAACAAGCAGATCACGAGCGTCGTAGAGAGCTGAGATCTAAGACTGTTCTCGCTCA
>CAZSNX010000623.1:0-2834 GCA_964607945.1 uncultured Candidatus Obscuribacterales bacterium | reverse complement strand
GATGAGCCTAGCGACTCACAAGAGCGCGATCCTTTGCCTCAATCATCAACCGTGCCACCGGATTGGCTTGCCGGCGTAGATAGGGAGAGCCTAACCTGGGTAGACGTACTGCCAATTGATGCAGCGGGCGGAGATCCTATGCCGCCTATTAATATTGCCGTCAATGGAAGTAAGCCGGGAGAAGTTGTTGGAATCAAGCATCAGTGGGAGCCTCAACCTTTCTACGATATTTGGCACGCAAGAGGTTTTCAATTTTGGTCGACTCAGATCGGTCCGGACGAGTGGCATATTTTTGTCTACAAACCGCAATAGTGTAAGGCGCAATTTTCCCGGCATTGCCTCAGGAAGCGTTACAAGACCCACAATGCCAGCACCGCGAGAGGATCAAGAAAATTCCGGCGAATACAATCAGCGGTTGACAATCTCTACTGTGGAGATTCGCCCAATCTTTGAGCTGGATAATCTTCCAACACCATAATTTTGACCTTACACAACATCGACATAAATCAAGGAGAAAGCGATGAGAGTGATGGTAATAGTGAAGGCGACTAAGAAGTCCGAAGCCGGAGAAATGCCGAGCGAAAGACTTCTGACAGACATGGGCAACTTCAACGAGCAACTAATGCGCGCGGGTATTATCTTAGCTGGAGATGGTTTGCACCCTAGCTCGAAGGGCTATCGAGTTCGCTTCTCCGGAAAAGATCGAACCGTTATCGATGGTCCATTTGCAGAAACGAAAGAACTGATTGCCGGCTACTGGGTCTGGCAGGTAAACTCGATGCAAGAAGAAATCGACTGGGTGAAGCGCTGTCCGAATCCACATGAAGACGAATGCGAAATTGAGATTCGTCAACTGTTTGAAGCTGATGACTTCGGTGAAGAATTTACGCCGGAGTTGCGTGAGCAGGAAGATCGCATTCGCACTGAATTGTCGAAGACGTAGACCAGGCCTATCAACGTGCACTGGACGCCGGCGCGAAGGCAACAATGCCGCCACAGGATATGTTCTGGGGAGACCGCTACGGCACGCTCATGGTTCCACTCGGGCAACCCTGGAGCCTGGCAACTCATATGGAAGATCTCACAACTGAAGAGATCAAGAAACGGATGGAGTCAGCTTGCGAGCCGGCAAAGGCTGCGGCAAAGGCATAGGTGCAATCAGTCCATCAGATCGCCCGGGTCGGTTTAGCCGGCTCGGGTAATTTTTTGGTAAAATTCCAGGTCACTTGTAACGGACAAGCCTATGCGTAAGATCATAGCCGTAGTAATTGCCTGCTCAGCCGCAAACGCGTTTGCAGCTCAAGCGTCAGGCGAAAGCTCTGTTCAAAAAGACATTAAACAACTGGAACAAAAGTATTTCGGTACGACGTTCGATTCGGATTGCGACAGCATTCGCACCGAACGAATCGAAAAGCTTACGTTGGGAACTCCAGGCTCAGGCGATTTAAGCACTAGAGTTAAGAACCTTAAGGACTCTGCCGGCGAATTGAACGACAATTCCGCAAACCTGGTGACGGACTCCAGTCTCGCTGCGAATCCACCCAAAGAGACGTTTTCGGAAGTTCAGGAATCACCGCCCGCCTCAGCAAGCAGCAGCGATACGAATGCCAGTGCAGCAGAAAGTTATCCGCGAGTAACAGCCCTAGAAAGCGCTATTCTCAACCAGACATACATAACCGACCAATTGCCCGAGCGCCTGGCAAGAATGGAAATCAAAGCGTTTGGGAAGGCAGCTTCCAATGATGATTTTGGAGAACGCGCCGATCTCCTCCAACAATATGTGGAAAAGACGTTACACAAGAAATGGGTTTCTGCAGAATCCTCATCCGAGCAGCAAGAGGTCAAGGACAAACCGGTCACCAAGAGCCAGATTCAAGCAGACAGCCAGGTTGGCAACAGTCACACCGAATATCCGCGCATAGCATTCTTGGAGACTGCCATTCTTGGTACGACTTTTCCGAACGACTCTCCCGTGACCCGCCTTAACCGGCTGGAAATGAACTCCTTCGGGCGCCCCTCGAATAGCTCAGATTTGAGCCTTCGCACAGAAACTCTGGAAACGTACGCAGATAAGAAGCTTCACAAAAAGCCGCTGCTAGACCAAGAACGGAGCAGGCAGTCAGCAAGCCAGAATGGCGAGTCCGGCCCAGGACACGCAAAACAGATTGCCACCATGCTTGGCACCACCTTGCTTGGAATGGCTGGTCTTCCGATCATCCCATCCATGATGCCCAGCAACCAGCGCAGAAAAGGGCAAGCAGCAAATGGTAGCCACAGCTCGAATCAAGCGGAAGCTCAAAACGGCAACGCACAGGCGAAGATCCGTCAAGACGATCCCATCATCAGTTCTTCGACCGCTCCGCCACCTACTGCCAAACTAAATTCAAAAGTTGGGTGGTGCGAAATGAGAACATTCGGGCAGATTCATCCCGAGATGCACTTGCCTGAGCGTCTCACCCAGCTGAATCGCACATTAAATTTCGCGCCGAACAAAGCGGGGCTCGCTCTGATGGATGACGTGCCGGCGATGATCAAGGCTGCTGAACTGAGGCAGAAACCCATTACACCTATTAGCGCTACCGCCGGCAGTATCGACTAGTACCGATACCAGGCAGTAGTTGGAATTAGTCGCTGGAAATAGAGCCTGGGCGAATGGACTTGAGCAATTTTAGACATACCATTGCAGCCTGACCTCTATTCTCACAGAAGTTTGAAAGTCTTCTAGTACATTTTAGAACGATCGAGCAACTGATTGGACAGGCGACAAACGAACTGCCGTCAAGTCCCACCGCTGTATAATTAGTTTGCTTTTTACGAACACAGGGATAACGCAT
>CAZSNX010000622.1:0-2840 GCA_964607945.1 uncultured Candidatus Obscuribacterales bacterium | reverse complement strand
ATACTCGGTTCCTGCTTGGACCCTTCCCGATCGTCAGCTTTACCTTCCGGCAGGTTTGTCCTTTGACAATAGCCACCATTTGACGTCAATAGTGCCACAATTATCAGCACAGAGAAAACAATTGCAGAAGTTTTCAGGATTGGTCTCGACACTGTACCCTCTGCCCAAACTCTGAAACAACCAATGGCGCTGCACAATTCATGATTCAGTAAGTTACGCGATCACCGCCCGCTCCATAGATTCCCAGAACCCCACAAACTCTAACGGTGGAGGGGCATGCTCAAGTCTCGCCCCAGCAGACCTGAGATTGATGTACGCAGAGGGTATAAGCAAGAAAAGATGTCTGCTAATTTGAAGAGTACATTGAATCTCCATGTTTAAGTCTTCGGCCATCGTCCAAAGCGCTGCTGTACTAAGCATAGTTCTAGCTGGGCAAGGGGCTCATTGCGAAAGCGGTCCTGACTGCAAGCACAAGATTCCGCCGAGCCCGCCGGCCAAATTTAGGACTCTGCAATTAGCAAGTACCGACGGAAGCAAGAAAAAGCTCCCACCAGGCGAAATAGAATATCAGTACGGACAAGGCTTTCAGCCTGAACGACTTCAAGATTTGAAGAATTTAGAAGATGCCTGGATAAAGCTTGAAGAGAAGAGACGAAAGCTCAAACAGGAACGGAGAGAAATGCTAAGCAATCTCAAATGGAGCCGTCCGCAGCTTCCACCTGATGTCGACCGATTCAGTTTGAGCAGTTGCCCGGTTCTCTGGGAATTCCCGCCTACCCTCAACTACAAGGGCAAAAAAATCAAACAAGACAGTGTTAACGGCCACGAGGCAAAGTACACAGTAAATGGCAAGACCGTCACGCTGATCTGGAACGAAACAGGTTCGCTTCTTGTTAAAACGGGTAACAAGATGTTCGCCGTCGACTGGACAACCTGTAAAGCTGGAGAGCTTGATCCGACAAAGTTCCTGAAGATCGAACAGGACTTGATGTATAACTGGCTCGAACTTACAGACGTATATAGATTCCATCAAATACTCAGAAAGTATCGCCCGGAATGCGTCACGATGGGCTCCGGCAACATTCCGGACTACAAGGACGATGCGGGAAACAGCGTGCCTCTAAACAACTGTTTCTTTCTCGCAGCGCTTGCGGCACTGGCCCACCACGATCCTGGCGCCATATCGCAGATGGTTACCGAGAACCCTGATTGCTCCTATACAGTGAAATTTTGTGGGGTAAAGAATCCCATTACGGTACGGATAACAAAAGAGGAAATGAATCTCTATGCCATGGCTATATGCGAAGATAAAAAGTGCGGAGGCTGGGCAGCGGCTGTAGCGAAAGCATACGGTATGCATATGATGTCTCAAAGGCAAGCAAAAAATCCCGCCCTTACCCAGCACAATGGCTCTCCACAAGAGGCATTGGAGTTCTTAACCTGCTTGAAATATACCAATCGACAATTCGCATTTCAAAAATCCGGACTCTTTGGTACTAGCGACAAGTTCTATCCAGACAAAGAGTCGAAAAACAAACTAAAAGCCGAGCTCTGCATGGCGTTTTCCAAAGACGGACCGACACGCACTGGAGCACTTGTAGCGATAAAACATGCAATAGACTACCGAAACAACCGCACCGACCGGGGAATTTATCCGGGACACGCTTATACAATAGTCGGCTTTGATTGTGAGACAGGAAGGATCACGCTGCGCAATCCACACGGCGGGCGGCAAGCTGAGCTACAAAAAAAGCGTCCCGATGAGGTTCCTTACGGTGACGTATTCACGATGTCTTTTGACGAGTTCACCGATACCTTCACTGCGGTAATGATTCCCGAGTAGCGACGGTTGGAGCTGTCGGAAACTTTCAAATACATACGAATTGATTGGTTCGCATCGTAATACTAGATGTCATCAAGTAAGAATTCTTTCTCTACAGCTTCTGCAAAATTGCATGATGTTGATCAATACGATTCTGATTCAACGCGTTCTTACAGCTCACCTCATTCTGTTCAACTCCAGCGTGTACGTATCTGCATTCCTGCCTCTTACCAACTTATAAGCATGGTTTGCACCAGCAACATTTGCGATTCCAGTTCGACTATCGGGATCCGGAACGAGCTCGGCTTTGAAACTGCCTGACGGAGCCGTTAGTTTGAAACTATCCCGTGTTCTCGAAATGTCGAGTCGCTCAACAATAGCGCCATTTACGTCTTCGATGTAAGCATCGTAGATTTCAATGTCCGAAGCACCACCACTGCCGGTTGCTTCAGGCAAAGACCGGATCTTGAATGAAAGCATCACTACCCAGGTATTGACGCGTATTGGATGGTCGAAAGGAACAGTGGATTTGTTTTCCTCATACGGAATTGGACTTACTGCCTTAACAGGTTCTGGTGGAGGTACTAAGACCGTGCTCCCGTTTGGCTTTGATAAAGGCGCTGCTGACTGATTTGAAGCAGGTGTTCGCCTCCGAAAAATCTGAGCAGCCTTGGAAGCGCCTCTCAAGACGGTTGGCGCCAGTGACTGTATCTGAGACTGGACATTCTGCTGAGCAATCGCATGGGGTAAGAATCCCAGAGAAGAGAAGCAAAGCACAATCTCAACAAGAAGCCATGTTTCAAGCTTCATAGCACGCCTGGAACACAAACAACAAATTGTGGCACTAGACATCAGCAAAGGCTGTAGCTTTCTCCTGAGATCCAAAACTTGTAGAAACCTCACGAGTTCAGTGTTCCACTACTGCCAAATGCTTAAACCGGTGTCTCTAAAATCGATAGTTGATCCAAATTAGTCCATAGCGCTCAGCCGCGGATAACAAGCAAGCGAATCCAATTTG
>CAZSNX010000621.1:0-2845 GCA_964607945.1 uncultured Candidatus Obscuribacterales bacterium | reverse complement strand
CGGCTGCCAGAGCCGCCCCTACGGAGCAAAGCAATGCCTCCGAACTACTTGTTGGACTGACGAGCAGGAGGGAAGTCACAGAGCAGAGTAATGCTAACTATGTTGTATTTCTTAGAGGATGAATTGAGTCTTTCAACTGCAATCGGTACTCAGCGCAATTGCGTGGGCTTGTGGTCACCAGTTGTTCACAGCTTCGCTGTAGAGTTGCTTCGGTACTGGCGGAATCGAGGGGCTTATGCTTGATACAATCGTGCGAATCTATCTGGAGCTTGGAACAACAGCAGTGCAGCAGGGAAGAAGTGACCTTGCCGCCACGTTCTTCGACTCGGCTGTCAAGGAAGTTAAAGGCAAGACCGATCAGGATGCATTGTTAGCTTCAATTCTTGTTGAGATCGGTCAGGCTTATGCAAATCAGCGGCAGCATAAGAAGGCTGACTCCTACCTGAGATGGGCACTAATAATCTATTTGAACCTAGTGGGACCAAACAGTGCTCATGTGAGATCCGTAATGGATCAGCTTGCTGAAAATGCAATGGCTCAAGGAATGAAGCAGAAGGCTGCTCAGCTGCTAAAACGTGCTTCGCTCTATGAGCGTAAGACCAGTGGCAGGACCAACGCTCTCACGATCGAACGAACTCAACGGACGTCCGTTGAGTACACTCCTCGGCGAACTGTGTGGGATTCATACTTCTCACTGGAGGGTGGTCGGGTGCATTCACGGAATCTGAATCAACCATCAGACAATGGAGTCGGAAACGCCTAAAGCTAGTTGGCGCTCGAAGCCAAAGAGTCGCTCAGTCAGGTCTGAGACTGACTGCCAAGCCAGTTTAGACCAGCCAAAACGAACATGGTCACAGGTTGCTCACAGCATGGTCACCAGGTGCTCATTTAATTAGTGTTTTATAGCAATATGCAAGCAGCAATCGCTAAGCAAATCACACGAATATCCCTAATCGAGAATCTCAAAATGCGAAAATTTGCCATAGCTCTTCTCCTACTAACTCTTGTTGAATCTCTTCCTGCTCATGCTTACTATCAGGGAACAGCTGGGGCAACTGGTCGGCAGCGCAATACTACCAGGCAGACCGGTGGTAGCCTCGGTTGGACTCGGACAACTGGAGCGAATGCGGTTATGCTTCCTAAGACGGCTGCTAGCGGTTTGGCTGGTGTCTATGGTGGTTTCAATGGACTGCCTCCGACAAGACTAGACAGTTTTGTGAAGAATGCCGGGGGCTTAGCTGAGGCGATTTACGGTGACGAAGGGATCAATGGACCGCCCAAGATTAATGGTTTCAATGAACAAAACCGAATCGATTACGGGATCACGAACTCCCCTAACAATGAGTATCTGACTACCGGGCACACGAGCCTATTACCCAGTGCCTGGGGATCGCCCAATGAGATGTATGTATCTGGAGATCACGTGATTCGCAATGAAAATGGTGAGCCTGTCTACAGCACATTCGACTTTAGAGTAGACAGACCGGACAGACCTTCGCCGGTCGAAGCCAGTGCATATTATCCGGGTGCTGATGAATTCCCCGGAGCATCTGGGAAGTAATCCACGCGTGTACTGTGAGCGCTTTGGAAGAGCTTCTGATACGGCTGCTTTGACAAAGTTATCGAGCAACTTCCCTATGGTGTAGGTTTGGCAATAGTTGTGCGGATTGGTTCCGTTTCCGGAAAGACCAGATCAATTACTTCGACTCTTTCTGGAATATTCAACCATACAAATCCATCAACAGTTTGTCCGAGAGACCAATTGGAAGTAGACACGATATTCGAATGTATGGTCTCCCCGTTGCGCCTTGTCTAACACTTAAATGAGTTGCCCATCGCCGAGTCTCGTGCCAGGATATTCGCAGCGTAAGAGACGTTCTTCGTTTTGCGCTTCGACTTGTCGATTGGTCCTTCCTTTTTTAAGCGGTACTGAACGACAACGATCCGATTGTGTCCAAATCCTTCAACATGTGATCTCATGCACTTAGGTATCTCTACGCTGACACCGTCATCCAGCCCGCTCATGATTTTAGTCGAAGCTATGGGCTTTGACGGTGCGTTATTCGCAGTTACTGATGGACAGGTGATTAGGAGCGGCAACGCAAAGATTGCAGTAGATATGATTCCATATTTATTTACTTGCTGGTCCTCCGCCATTCCTACACTGTATTAGGAGAAAGCTGAGTTGAATATTTGCGAAAAATCTATAGTCGTAAGGTACCAAATTTTCTTCAATTCGTATAGATACGTTTCAAGAGCGCATGTGCTCCAGTTAGACAGGCTGAAAGTGTCTTCGAGGAGTAAATAAAATGGATGTGAGACAAATTCCTGCCGTGTCGAAACAAGTCGAGAAGCCAGCCGTGGAAGCCGAAACTGCACTGTGGCTCCGGTTGCTTGCGGAGAAGCAAGCAGCCGACACTAGGAATCCTGACAAGCTGCTGGTGCAACTCTCTCGCGAACGACAGAGTCTGGATAGAGTAATGCCAGACCGGAATTCAGACGCCCGAGAACTACTTGGTGCCACCGGACGATATAGAAACATGAACTGCATGCGGTGTCATGTTGTGCAACCATCGACCTTTGAAATTCCGAGATTCAATTATGGATCTGTAGACAGATATTCCGGCGGCGAGAGTTATCAGCCGATTGATGACCCTGCACAACGTGAAGCTCGGGAGATCGAGCAGTTCGCTAAGGAATCCACTTCGGAGAAAGCTTTGCATATCTTCTCTCGACTTCCTAAGACGTTGACAGTCGACTTAAAAGAGCAATCAATAAAACTGTCCACTAACTTCGTGGGAGCTCTAGAAGCCATTCCCGGAATAAAGGTGCCGCCCGTGGCGAA
>CAZSNX010000620.1:0-2870 GCA_964607945.1 uncultured Candidatus Obscuribacterales bacterium | reverse complement strand
TGAAATCCATTCATTGCGATTGACGCTAGAATGATCGAATGGCTGGAGGACTGCCGATGGGGACCAGTACTTCTTTTCAAGCCGGCACGTCTAGTGTTGTACCGATTAGAGTACGAGACGAGCGTCTTGAGCTGCTCGATCAACGGCAAGTTCCTGATGCCATCGAATTTTTCGATGCAACCGGCCTCGACGAGATGTGCTTCGCTATCAAGTCCATGATCGTTCGAGGCGCTCCAGCAATCGGTGCTGCAGCCGCGCTCGGGTTGGCATTCGAAGCAAGGCGATTGGCACGCTCGACTGCCGGCCGCCAGGATTTTTTCGAAAGCCTGGCCCGAGCAAGAGATCTGCTTCAAGCTACCAGACCGACAGCTGTAAACTTGAGTTGGGATACTGACTTGGTTTTCCGATTCGCTGAAAAGGAGCGCTTATCGGCCGAGCCGCTTGAAAGTCTGACTATTAGGATGGTGCACTATGCAGAGTGGATTCTTGCTCGGTATGGTGAGACTTGCAGGCAGATTGGCGAATACGGCGCTGATCTGGTGGGGCAGACTGCGTCCATTCTTACTCACTGCAATGCCGGTGCGCTTGCCGCCTGCGGCTGGGGCACCGCCCTTGGTGTTATTCGGTCGGCGCATCAGCGTGGTTGCAAGCTGAAAGTGTTTGTCGATGAAACTCGTCCTCGGCAGCAGGGCTCGCGGCTGACTACATGGGAGCTGCTCGCTGACGGAATTACACCGACGCTGGTTACCGATTCTATGGCCGGTCATCTCATGGCTAACCGCATGGTAGACCTCGTGGTGGTCGGAGCCGACCGGATAGCGCTCAATGGCGATGCCGCAAATAAGATTGGAACTTACACTCTGGCTGTCGTGGCACATGCTCACGGTGTACCGTTCTATGTGGCAGCCCCGCTTTCAACGATCGATCCGGCGATCGGCTCCGGCAGTCTGATTCCGATCGAAGAACGTGAAGAAAGTGAGGTTACCGTCATAAACGGACGCGAGATCTGCCCGCCGGGGGTAGAGGTATACAATCCGGCTTTTGACGTGACTCCTGCCAATATGATTAGCGCAATCATTACTGAAACCGGCGTGCTTAAACCTCCCTTCGAGCGCTCAATTCAGGCTGCCCTCCAGTCTCGAAAGTTGACGCCTTGATTTTTCGATCGCTTTGACCTCGGCAATCTTTTCTAGAATTACTCGTGCTGCTCGTGATCTCTCAACAGCTGATGAACGTTTGCAGCATCGTTTATCGCTGTTTTCAAGCAACGAACGTTCGACTGGTTCTTTCCCAATCCCCAAGAGTTGAAGAGATCCTTGCTATAGATTTTAGCTCTGGTACGGTTTTCATCAATTGGTTCGAGCTTGACGCCGACAGCCTCACCCGGGCTCTTCCAACTCATTTTCGTCACTGCTCTAATTTCAAGATTTTTCTCGTCGCTCGTCTCTACTCTGGCTCCCTTTGTTGCCTCCAGAGTGCTCTTGCAGACGCTAAACGATTCGGCGATTGAAAGCGGAATCTCCAATTCTTCATGTTGAAATGTGTTTGTCTTTCCGGAAGATAGTCTTGCCAGCGTTTGTTGATACATCGTCTTATAGAGAATGGCAAGAATCGCTGTCATGGCAAGTCCGCAGAAGGCGGCGCTAATAATAGTCGAAACAAAAAATACAAGCACTCCGGCCAGCAAGCCGAAACTCATGCCGGCATAAACCGCATCAGTGAAACCAATCATTAGACCGACCGTAATTCCAAATAGCGCTCCTGAATGAAGCGCAATTGAAAGGCAACTTCCCCAGTCACTCATCCTGTTAGTCATCTTCCGCAAGCGATGCGCGTGCAAGGCGATCCGCAACTCTTCTTGCTCGCATTCTGATAGTGATAAGGCAACATTAATCACACGTTGCGATCTTGATTCGGGTAAAGCGGCTGGAAGCTCGTCGTCCGGCATTGATTGAACTCCGATAACATGAGTTGATTTGCCGAGGCAGGTACAACTCCAGTTATTCCCTGACTATCTTCATTTGCATCTGCTTATCTGCTAGGACCGGAGAGCACCGCCAAGTCAGACTGCCGGTCGAATTAATGTTATGTCCCGAATTTGAAACAGAACTGTTTACCGATTGCTAAGTCGATTCAATAATCTATCTGCATGCTCGGCACCTTTGATTTCCATCGGCTAAGGAGAATCGCCCATGCCCGAATTACCAACTGACTTGCCCACGACTCGCCGCGATTTGGATTGGTTCGGCTCTGGTTGCTCTAAGGTAAGCGAAAGGTTGTGGCAAGATTCCTTCGAGCAAAAGAAGCCTCGGCTCGGAAGACAGAAAGAGCTGCTGACCGATGATTCGAAATGCGAGCAAACTGTCAGACTGGTGAAAGATCTCGCGCTCGAGAATATCTCGGAAAACAAAGAGAGGATACAGTTCCTGACTGATCTGGCAAACTTTCAAAATCGAGCGATCAAAGAAGGACTGAGCAAAGAAGAGATCGCAAAGACTTGCGAGCAGATAGCCAGATTGCTCGAACCATCAGCCGAGTCCAAAGTAGAAGCATCGAGATGCCTGCAACTGGCGCAGCAGGTAATGCATCAGGCGGCAGATCCGATGAGCATTAGTCAGGGTTTTCATAGCACCTGCAATGTTACTTCAGTCGAATCCCGGCTATACAGAAAGTGTCCTTCTCATGCCGTTCGCTTGGTGGCTGATGTTGCCTTGACCGGAAAGTACGCCGATTATTTCACCAGGCAAATCGAGCTGGACGCCGGTAGTCTGGAGCCGGATTTGGAAGCAAGGCGCCATCCGCCTGAAGACGGTCAACGGAGTTTTGCCAGTCAACTCTTTCAGGTAACCGCCGTCAATACTTACTGGCAG
>CAZSNX010000619.1:0-2900 GCA_964607945.1 uncultured Candidatus Obscuribacterales bacterium | reverse complement strand
AGCCTGCAGCGCCAACAGTGCCGCAGCGTCCGGATTGAAGCGCGAGACATGCCCGACCTGTAGAAAAAATGCTGCCGTTTGGGAAGGGTCCGTCGGCGCTCGGAGCTGTTCATAGACCTTGGCCACTTTAACTGCTTTGCTGGTGGCACCTTCTATGTGTCTGCCACGATACACCCAAGAGAATGAGCCCTCCCCGAGAAGGCTTTCAATCTCGAAGTCACCAACAGTCATTCCTATCCAATTCATCTCCTGAAGGATCATTTGATCAAAGCCTCGACAATTCTTGCTATCTCTCTAATCATCATGTCCAAGCCACCTCTTCACTGCGTTCTTGAATCTGCCGTACAGAGTCTTGTTCTCTTCCAGCTTTTTCTGAGCAGCAGCCTTTTCAAGCAACTGTTTCTGAGTCTCAGCACGAGGAAATCTTCCTTTGTCAGCCAACCATTCCGCCCGAGCGAGCATCGCGCCCACTTCATCGGAACTGAGATTGAGACTGTCTGCCAGCTCCTTGCGGCCGGCCTCGGTGTTCCACGTATCAACGAACTTTTGAATCTGCTCTCTGACATCAGATGAAAGCGGCTTGTCGGAGAAATCTCGGTGAAGCCGCTCATTAATGCCGTGTTTCGGCAGAGCCTGCCAGTCAGGAATACGATGCTGGCCAAAAGCCTCTTGCAAGTCAATGTTGCGCACTTTAGTTTGGCCGTTTTCATTCACCACAACAAAATTGGTGGATAGACTATCGCGATCTCCATAAATCAAGCGCTCCACAAAGGCCTGCTCAATCTGTTTTCGCAGTTGCGGGTCGTTCTTAACCAGCTCGGATACAGCTTGATGCCCATGTCTGCCCAATTCTTTATGAGCAAGATTCTGCATCTCCCGCTCGAATTGATCTCCGTTCTTCTTTTGAATCCAGCCCTCTACGCCATCTTGTTGTTGGCCCTTATGAGTTACGACTTGATCTTTTCCAATCGGCGCAGTCGGCGGAAAGCCGTTGTCGAAACCGAGCAACTGATTGAGCTTATAAGCAGCGAGTTCCTTTCGCATTCGCTCGGCCGAACGCTGTGCGGAATCACCTTCCCCTCCGAATCGGTGCACAATCACATCGGTGGTGCTGCCATCAGCATTGGTTACCTTTCCTTCCGAAATCGGATTACGACTGCCGACCGTGCCCAGAAGGACTTTATCCAGGCTTAACTGGCCGTCTTGCAGCTTGCTTTGAGAACGGTCCAAACTATCCAAAACTACCGGAATTGGTTGAACCAGACTGGGATTCTCGTTGCGGATCTCCTCCGGCGAAGCTTCCACCTTGAGCCCATCTTTCTTGACGAGCAGGGCATTGCCGTCTTTGTCTTTGCCGACCAAAGTCCAGCCAGGCTCTGTTTTTCCGGTAATCAAGTCCGTTGCCGTGTACTCTTGACCCGGTCGATATCTTTGATTTGGATTCAACTCCACGAAATCCTTTGCGGGCATCCTACGCGTATTGTCTCGAGTTAACTCAAGATTGCCGGTTTTCTCATTGAAACCTGTTACCTTCCAACCGTCCTTGTCCAGGAAGCGTACCTTATCGTTGACATCAATCCTCAAACCAAGGTCTGTGGGGATCTCCGGCTTACCACCAATGCCAGGGCGTGAATGTTCGGGCGCACGCGATTCAGCCAGCACTGAGCGCTCGTGTTCCGCCTGCTCACCGGACTTGGGTTTCGCTTGCTTGTCCTTTATCGGGACCAAGTCTTGAACGTTCGTCACTTGCGGTCGATCTGGCAGGTGGAAATGAGTCGGATGTCCATCCAAAGGCTGACCGTGTCTCCTTTGTCGTGGATCGAAGATCAACCATTTGCCATCAATGTTCATTTCGGTCCAGGCATGATTGCAGCTGGGATTTGATGGCAAATTCTTGGTTTCTTTGTAGTGCCCGTATACCAATCTTGTCTCCAGCCCAAAACTATCTCCCAATACTTTGAGCAGCATCGCCTGCTGAGCGCACACTCCGCCGTATTCACCTTTCTGCGAACGGTTGATCACCTCTCCTAACAGCATCCGCTTGCCGGCAAATTCTTTGTTGAATTCTCCATAGGCATCATCAAGTTTCCTCTCTGTCCAACCATCGGGGTGCATAACCTTCTTGGCGAATTTGGTCAGTTCAGCAGCAAGCGCTTGTGGATCATTTTTCAGATGATCGAACTGTCTGTGCGCCTCTGCTATGTAGCGGTTCAAGATTCTGTCTTGAGTGCGATCTAAAACGATATCGGGGCTGTGCTTCTGACGAGAGCGTCCATCTCCGCCGATCCCAACACCCTCCGCAGTGCATAGCTGAAATCCGTCCACGAGCTTCTCCGAAATCTGGTGTTTGCGCGCCATCTCATTGGACTGACGAACAGCATCCGGCTCCGCAGCTGTCTCGCGGCGGAAAAACATAGTCAGATATTCGCCATCGTTGCGGCGCCGCAGCTGCTCCGGAGTGAGCGGGCGTACATCGCCAGCCGCCGGAGTCTCCGCCTTCAATCTGGCAATTTCGGTAATGCGGTCTCGCGAAACAATCCGCATTTCGTGATCTTGAACAAGCGATTGTTGCCCTTCCGGACCTTTCAGCTTGAACATCGCCCCTTCGGGATTACGATAATAAGTCTCTTTGCCCACCGCTACCGGTGTAAATTCAGGCGTGAGCTCTCTCGGTCTTGCTGCAAAATCGGCTCCATGTCCCGGGCGACAGAGGATAATGTCGCCGGTATTCTTGTCGAATCCGGATACGAAATACTTGTTGCCCTCGAATTCGACTTTGCAGCCTGCTTTCATTGGCTGCTCGGCTGCTGGCGCCACCACCGGCAGCGGCGCCTTTTCCACGACCGGCGGTCTTTCGCTCAGGCACAGCTCGGCACCATCCTTACCTCCCAAGCGCAGGA
>CAZSNX010000618.1:0-2901 GCA_964607945.1 uncultured Candidatus Obscuribacterales bacterium | reverse complement strand
CTGGAAAGATGTGAACCGTTTTCTCCGCGAACGCGGTGTGACGTTGATTTCCGCCGGTCTTGACGAAGTGCCGATGGCCTACAAAAACATCCGCGAAGTGATGGCCGCGCAAAGTGATCTCGTAACGGTCCTCGGCCAGTTCGATCCGAAGCTGGTGAAAATGGCGCCCAGCGGCGAGCGACCGGAAGGCAAGCCCAAACAGCTGTCTGGCTTGCGGATTAGTTGGTCGGCTACCGCCTCGGCAGCTTTGAGGCTCAAGTCGTCATACTTGGAATTCAATGAACAATTACCAAATTGAAGAGATTGAAGGGTAGAAAGCTTATGGTTGTAGTCTAAGCGACAATTATATGTGCTATGAATCTGCTCGTTCGATAAAATGGCCATCTAAGGGGGATTACTTTACAGGCTGATTGACCTGGGTAGGCATCACCAGAGCGATCTTGAACAAGCATTATGAACACAAGAGATTTTTCCCTGGTCCGAAAGTTTATTAGCAGCAGCTTGACGCTGGTTTTTATATTGCTTGGCTTATGTCAAGACGCCGGTGCACAGTACCGCAATTTGCCGCGCGCCGGCTTTCAAAACTTCTCGCAGCCGTCGTCGGCCGGCAGTTTGCCGTCCGGCTCGGGTGTGCACCTGCGCCCAGGCGAGAGCCGAACTAAGGGCAGTCAAGCTCAGCCTTATGATCCACGGCACGAGCAGCTCGGATTTGTGAGATGGGAGCGTACAAAGATGCCTCTTCACGTCTGGATTGCTCCCGGGCTCAAACTTCCGGAACTGCCCTTGTCTGAGCTCAAAAATGAAAGAGTCAATCAGGTGCGCGATATGCTCGGACGGCAGGATCCGCTGGCCGGACTCGAGCAAGCGAAAGGCTGGACGGATAACATGTGCGATCTTGCGGCAGCCGGAATTGAGATGTGGCGGGAGTTTGAAGCGGAGGGTTTGATCAGTTTTGATTTTACTGAAGATCCTCGCATGGCTCACATTCTTGTGTTTTGGACTGACGGTTTCAAGGATGATGCGGTCGGAGGGACGTTTGTCGATGCAAATACCTGCTCGCAGCCGCTGGCGATCGCCCAGATTAGACAATACGAATCGGCCGGTAGAAAGTTCGTGCCGGTTGGATTCGTTCAGCCTGGTCGCGGCGATATCATACAGAATCCAGTTGTGATTGAGCTTGGTGTCGGTTCGGAAGGGCGTTTGCCGGCGGCGACCGCCCACGAGTTCGGGCATGCTCTCGGCATTATCCAGCATAGCCCTTATCGCGAAGATCTGATGTACGTCGATAAGATTGTGCGCGAGTTGTCTCCCGGAGATAAAGCCACCTTTCGGGCTCTTTATCACGTGCAGCCGCAAGGGGCCTTTTAAGCAATGCCGCCCGTCGACAGAAGGCAAAAGCGCATCTAACTTTGCGGGGACATTACGGCGGTCAGGTGCACGTCATGTTGCATATTGGGCGCTGGCAGCAGATTTGGTATGAACAAATCTGCGGTCGGAGAAATCTGTGCTGTGGGAATCTTGACTGTTCCACGCACCTTGCCGTGGGCCGGCACTTGCTTGTCTTTAAAGTTTACTTTCACAAACGCGTCGGGAGATCCCAGGCTTCTGACTATTCCGGTCATGGCGGGAGTCAGCGGCAGCGGCACATTTTGATCGTTTTTCAGAACTACTTTCAACTGCACTCCCTTATCCGAATGCGAAACACTCTCCAGTTCAAATCTGACCGGTGGCGGGCTGCCCGGCAATGCGGACTGTATTGGATAACCTTGCGGATTGGCCGGTGGCGGCACGTAAGATGGAGGCGGTCCGAAAGTCGGTGTGCCTGCTGGCAGCGGTGACGGCGGCGCGATGTTGTTTACATCGGAAGAGACCGGCGCATTGACTGCCGTTTGTTGCAACTGCTGGAGTGCTTGTTGAGTTTGCTGGAGCTGCTGAGAGAGCGATTTGTTCTGCTGTTCGGCGAAGAGTAAACGCTGATAAGTAAGCGGGTCCATCGATTGAGCCACCGGAGCAGACGAAGGCAGCGTGCTCAGTTGATGGGTCGTCGCTGGCGGAACGGTTACCGGCATCGCAGAAGTCGCTGCTTGGGATGCAGTCGATGCGGCAAGCGAGCTGTTCGGCAGCGGCGGCATTACAACTACCGGCGGATTAAAATCAGATGAATTGCCAGGCGCCCCGCTGCTCTTGAGCGGATCGCCTGCGGCTAAGCCCGCGGCAGCGGCGCCAGCCAAACCGGTCAGACCGGCTGCGACCAACGAGCTTGCTGTTGAACCGCCGGTCGATGGCGGTTGCAACGCTCGGTCAAGCGCGTCGGAGGCTTTTCGTTCGGCAGCTTGATCGACCTTCTGCTGGGTCATGGATTGGTTGCGAAGTTGAGTGATGAAGTTGGAAAGAGAGCTTACGTGATCGCCTGCTGGTAGCGCCGATGGTGCCAGAGACGGTGCTGCCGGAAGAGTCGGTAATGGGGGTTGCTCGACAAAAGGTCCAAGTGCTGCCGGTGCGGCTGTAATGGCCGAAGTAGCGGCAGGCGGTGCTCCTGTCGCCGGCGGTGCGGCAAAAGATGTAGTAGTAGACGGCGGCGCCCCCAACAAGGATGGCAGCCCGTTTAAACGTTGCGCCGCCTGGACGTTATTCGGGTCGCACTTTAATACGCCAAGATAAGCATCATGCGCCTGCTGGTATTGACCGAGCCTCTCCAGCAGTTGTCCCTGGTACAGGCGATAACCAGGATCGGTCGGGCAAATGGCCAGCGCTTCGGCTACTTTGCCATGCGCATCGGCCAGCGCGCCTTGAGATTCCAAAGTATGCGCAGCATCAACATAGCGGCCGGCTTCCTGCCTGGCTAGGGCCAGCTTGAAGCTCTGTCTGGCTGCCGGAAGATTCGGGTGTTCAGCGTCTATC
>CAZSNX010000617.1:0-2903 GCA_964607945.1 uncultured Candidatus Obscuribacterales bacterium | reverse complement strand
AGATCATGATTAAAGTCACGCAAGAGCGTGACCATTAGCAGATGCGCGAAATATTCATCGACACTAGATTAGTAGCACTCGCAAAGGCTTCTGAACAGGAGTCGATCTCGGACTCCGAACATAATGCCATCTTCCTGCTCGGCAGATTACTTGGATAATCGATCTTCTAAACGGATTTCACTGCACATCCGTTCCAACACAAAGGACAAAGTACATCTTCTGTCGAGGCACCTGATTCTCCCCCATACAAACATCGACTAAATTTCCAAGGAGAACAACTAATCATGATTGAAATCGAATCAGAATGCCGCGATCAGCTAAAAAGGCGCATACCACGGATGTTTCTACCGAAGTCTGAGTCAGGTCAAGACACTGCTACACAAGCTTCTAGCATGCCCAATGGCATAGCACTCATAGCGCTTGGTGTAATTCTGCCTGCTTCAACCTTAGTAGCCTCATTAATCATCACCCAAAATTCTCTTTGGCACCTCATCCTGAAGAGCCCAATTGAAACACTGATCAAATTCGCGTTAGTCCTGTCAGTACCGCTGGTTAACCAGTTGACGCTGTCTGCAATTGCAGCAAGAGTCAGCCGCCATCCAATCAGACTGGGAATCTTAAATGGAGCAACAATTGGTACTACATTCATTGCGGGAGTCATTTCCACGGTTTCCATAGTATTAGGCTATCCCACGAACGATCAATTCGGAGCCTCACACTCATCAGAGTTCGCAATAGTCGCACTCACTTCCTGGATTTCCTTCGGCGTAGCAGTCTTCCTAGCCAACCAACTTCAGCTGTCCAAAGAAACAAGGGGCGCCAGAATTCGAACACTACTTTACTCCATGCTTGGAGTACTGATTTCCATATCATTAATTGCAGGCTCCGAGGCACGTAACATCTTCATCAAGATTTCCCAACACCTGGCGATATCGGACTCGTCGGCAGACAGGCAGCGAGGATTGAATTGGCTGCGAGCGCTCAACTCGGAACGAGACCTGCGATTAGAATGTGCCGACCCAACTTGTACCGGACTATCTGGATTGTTCTTCAAGCTAGATGACTTAGTCACCAGACAGTTGTATTTTGCCGCTACCGGCGCGCCATACAAACACAGCGAAACCGCCGACATATCGATGCAATCAAACGCTTATCTAAACAAGCATGTTGTAGGTAAGCCAATCTCAGAGCTTTCGTTGACGAGATCAAAGTTAACTGGATTTCTTCATCCAGAGACATTGACTTCCTCTCTAGAATGGACTTTCGTCTTCAAAAACAAAACATCCGGTGTACAAGAGGCTCGCGCCGAAATCTCGCTGCCCCCGGAAGCAGTCGTATCTGGATTAACTCTATGGATTGACGGTGAGCCCAGAAAAGCGCTCTTTGCGGCCACCGAGAGGATCAAATCGGCATCCAACTGGATAGTAGTAGATCGTCGAGATCCAGCCCTAATATCTGATCTCGGCCAGGACAAGTACCTGCTGCGATGTTCTTCAGTTCCTGCTCGAGGGGAACTGAGGGTTATGGTAGCAATTACAGCGCCACTCAAACTTGAAAGCCCAAACGAGTCGTCACTGATTTTACCTAAATTACTTGCAACAAACTTCTCAATTTTAGGAGAGCAAGGGCTTAGATTGCAATCGACTGGCAAAATGGAAGCCAACCACGAAAAGATAAAAGCCTCAGATTCAGTGGGTGGCCAAAGAGTACTGTCCGGTACATTTGATAGTCAAAATATCTCGGACTCAAACATAGCTGTCAGGCTCAAGCGGTCCAGCAACTTCACATCAATTGCAGCTCGCGACCCGAATCTGCAAACTGGTGATTGCTTGGTCGAAACCATTAAACAGTCTGCAGTTCAGGTTCCAAATCATTTGGTAATAGTAGTGGACAGCTCACAGAGCCTCCGCAGACACCGCACGGAAATCGCAGAAGCACTTACCAGCTTAAATAGCAAAATTACCACCTATCTCATGATTGCATCGGATGATCCGTCTATTCAAGGTCTATCAATGCCGCTAGCCGAAGGATTGAAGAAGCTGGAACAGATAGATTTTTCCGGCGGCCATGACAACCTTCAATCATTGATTGCTGCATCGGAAAAAGCAAGTGAAACACAAAACAGTGCAGTGCTCTGGCTCCACGGACCACAACCCGGCTTCAATCAAGAAATGTACATCATGCCACCCTTTTCTGCCGTTCCCTCCTTCTATGATCTCGACGTTGAACCAGGCAGCACAAACCTGGCGGATCTTTTGAAAAATCACCGGGAAATCGGACCATTTACGCAGGTTACTCGCACAGCATCAGTCGGACGAGACCTGCAACGACTACTCAAGAAGTGGCAGCCGAAAAGCAAGGAATTCACAATCGATATCTCGACTTCTAACACAATGCAAAACTACCGATTTGCTTCGTCGAGGGAGGCTCGCGAGCTTGCAACACTGTGGGCTAGCAGACGCTGCCGTAAATTGCTAGCAAATCGAAACCTGACAGAGGCTTCGAAACTAGCAATTCAATACAAGATCGTCACACCGGTGACCGGAGCGGTAGTGCTCGAATCGAGAGCATACTTCAATAAAGAAGAGCTTGAACAATCAGTATCAAAACAGCAGTCAAAAACTGGAAACTTACTAAAGTGGATCACTTCCAGCACAGCATCGCAAACTTCCAATGAGAACCGTACAATCACCCCGCTGATACTCAAGGCATCCCATCCGTCGAAGATTCGATAGATTCAAGCTCACTGCCAGGGTCGCCGAACGAACTGACTGAGAACCAAACAGCCGGGCAAGTTCCAGAACTGAATAACAGCGGCTCTGTACGAGTGGGCACCCCGTCCAATCTAGAAGCCCTGCTAAACTTGGTGAGCAATAGTACGCACCTGCTTCTTCTGGGCGCTG
>CAZSNX010000616.1:0-2916 GCA_964607945.1 uncultured Candidatus Obscuribacterales bacterium | reverse complement strand
GGAAGAAACATCGCCATATTGAACTCTGACGGAACTGTAACTGTGTGAGTATTCCGCTTCAAATCGGCCACTCATTCCGATTTTGCCCGGCCACCCGGTCCGATAGCAATCGGCCGCCTGCCAAGCGGTGCGATATTGGTCCAAGATTGGGTGTGGTGAATAGCCACTACAGGTAGTGGCAACAGTAGTTGACGTTGGTTAGCCGCATCGGCACACTAGTTTCGGTTGTTAGCGCAACTAGAAACGAAGTACCGATGACTAATGAGAGGTTAACCATGAGAAAAATACGTGAAATACTGCGCCTAACTTGGGATTGTAATCTATCTCGAAGAGAAATTGCAACGAGTTGTTCGATATCCCGATCGACGGTCGCCGACTACATATATCGTGCTCAGGCTGCGGGCCTTTCATGGCCTTTGCCGCCTGACTACGACGATACTAAATTGGAACAACTTCTGTTCCAGCCGCAACCAAAGAACAAGCAGCGTTCTCTGCCAAACTTCGTTGAGATGCATGCAAAGCTCAAAAAGAAGGGATGCACCCTTGCACTTTTGTGGGAGCACTACAAGAGCGAAAACGAAGATGGCTACCAGTATTCTCAATACTGCGAGTTGTACCGGCAGTGGTCAAAGGGAATTGACGTCGTCATGCGGCAAGAGCATCTGGCCGGCGAGAAAACTTTTTCGGATTTTGCAGGAAGCAAGCTGTATGTGACAAATCCGCATACTGGCGAAATGAGCGAAACGCATCTATTTGTTTGCGCTCTCGGTGCAAGCTCATACACATATGCTGAGGCTTTCTGGTCCGAGGATTCGGAAGCCTGGTGCATGGGGCACGCCAATGCTTTCAGCTTCTTCGGCGGTGTCAGCGAGAAGATCGTGCCAGATAACCCGAAACCCGTAGTCACAAAAGCGTGTCCGTATGAGCCTGATATCCATGTTGACTTTCTGCATATGGCCAATCATTTTGGCGCTGCTGTAATTCCTGCACGAGTCAGAAAGCCAAAAGACAAGGCGAAAGTTGAAAGTGCGGTCAGAGTAGCAACGATGTGGATCATTGCTGTACTGCGGGACCGCCGATTTTTCAGTCTTTCAGAGTTAAACATTGCCATCAGAGAATTACTCGAAAAACTCAACCATCGCCCTTTCAAGAAGCTGCCAGGGTCTAGGTGGAGTCAATTTGAAGTACTCGACCGCCCATCCCTCAAGGCACTACCAGCGATACCATACGAGTATACCCAAATCGGTTGGGTGAAAGTACATCTCGATTATCACGTCGATATCGATGGTTACCTCTACAGCGTTCCCTACCAATACGCAAGAAGAAAACTCGAGTTTCGCCAAACGAACAAAGCTGTCGAGATCTTCTATCAGGGACGACGAATCGCCAGTCATCCAAGACTCTTCATCAAGAATAAACCAAGTACATTGCTTGAACACATGCCGAGTTCACATCGCAAATATGCCGAGTGGACGCCACAGCGCATCATTGGCTGGGCTAATGAAACAGGTCCTGCAACCGCGATGCTGGTTGAAGCCATCATGCAGAGTCGCCAATGCCCAGAACAAGGCTTCAGGTCATGCCTGGGAATAATGCGGCTGGGCAAAAGCGTTGGTGCCAGCCGTCTCGAGAAAGCTGCGGAACGGGCACTGGCTGTCAATGCGCTTTCGTGCAAAAGCGTAAGACTCATTTTGGAGAATAATCTGGAGCATATACCGCTTCCGGAAAAGCCGCGTCAGCTCTCGATTGTTCACGAGAACGTACGCGGTGCAATGGCATTCACCACACAAACCGACATGGAGGAATATCAAAATGCTAATTCATCCAACCTTAGAAAATCTCCGCTCTCTGAAGCTCTACGGGATGGTCCAAGCTCTGGAGGCGCAAATGCAAATGCCTGAAACTTTGGACATGATCTTTGAAGACCGGTTAGGCATGCTGGCTGATGCAGAGATGATCTCTCGCGATAATCGCCGCCTTAAGACCAGGCTCAAGAATGCCAAACTACGGCAATCGGCTTGTATTGAGGACGTTGACCTCAAAGTTCAACGCGGTCTCGATAAAGCGCTTTGGAGCAATCTCACATCGTCTCAGTATTTGCTACTTCATCGAAACGTTCGAATCTCCGGACCGACCGGCGCAGGCAAGAGCTTTCTTGCCTGCGCTCTTGCGCAAAAAGCTTGTCGCGACGGTTACACGGTTTTGTACGAACGTGCAACGCGCTTCTTCCATCATCTTGCCGTATCAAAGGCAACCGGCAAGTACAGCAAGTTTCTGTCGGATACCTCGAAAATTGAACTACTCGTCATCGATGATTTTTTGCTTTCCCCGCTTACCGACGAACAGAGACATGACCTGCTCGAGATCATGGAAGATCGATACGAGAAGCGCTCGACGCTTATCGCAAGCCAATTGCCGTTCAAGCATTGGCATGAGATGATTGGAGAACCGACAATTGCTGACGCCATTCTTGACCGACTGGTGCACAACTCACACGATATCGTTTTAAAAATTGGAGTATCAATGCGTACACCGAAGGAAAACAAATAACATCACAATGATGCCAACGTCACTTCAACTACCCCAAAAAACATTGTCGAAAAAGGTGGCCGGACGCGTCGGAATAGCCGGCCGATTTCAGCGGAATACGCAAGTTATCCCGTGTCGTTGAGACTGAGCGTCTCTTTGAGAATCAAGGAGTGCATGCGGCAGCTCACCAGTTGTTCTGGTTTGCCATTCGCTGCGACTGCGGTCTGTCTTGGCGAAGGTCGCTTAGACAGCCAGTCCCAGTTTGGTTCTTTCGCCGTCTACGATAGCGCGTGCGCGACCGATGCTGCGAGGGAACTCGCGGCCTCTCATCACGACTTGCTTCTCGTAGCCTTCCGGCTCGAATTGTTCGCAGAAGAATTCAACAGC
>CAZSNX010000615.1:0-2936 GCA_964607945.1 uncultured Candidatus Obscuribacterales bacterium | reverse complement strand
GAATGATTGTAAGTGAAACAATCAGTGCACCGATGAGCGCATAGATGAATGTTAGCGCCAGCGGATGAAACATTTTCCCTTCAACCCCTTCCAGAGTAAAGAGAGGTAAGTAAACCGCAACAATAATGACGATGGCAAACGTAATTGGGCGACCGACTTCTTTCGCTGCGCTGGAAATTACTCTTAGTCGTTCTTTCGAATCTATCGAATCGTGCTCGGCCAATTTGCGAAAAATGTTTTCAACCATTACCACGCCGGCATCGACTACCACTCCGAAGTCTACTGCGCCGAGTGTCATGAGATTTGATGACAATCCGGTAAACCGCATTAAGATAAAGCTGAACAGAAGGGAAAGTGGAATGATTACGCAGACAATTAGTGCTGGCGGGATATCCATCAATATCGCTGCCAGAACCACTACTACCAGTGCACTGCTTTGAAGCAGTATTTCCTTGACAGTATCTGTTGTTTTATCTACAAGATCCTTTTGGTTGTAAAACGGTATAACTTGGACTCCTGTTGGAAGTGATTTTTGAAGTTCCGCTAGCTTATGTTCCAGGCGAGCAACAACATCTTTAGTATTGGCACCTTTGCGAGCAAAGACAATGCCAATTACAGCTTCGCCTTCTCCATTCATCGAGGCTGAACCACGACGGAAGGCTGGGCCAATTTCTACCTTCGCAACAGCAGATACTTTTATCGGTGTCCCTTCGACTTCTTTCAGAACTATTTCTGCAATGTCCGCAACGCTCTTTACGCGTCCAAGCCCTCTAATTACTACCTCTTCGTCGGATTGCTCGATGAAGTTGCCACCGACGTTCAAGTTGCCGTCATTCAGCGCTGTTGCTATGTCTGAAAGACTTAGGTTATAGCTCTTCATGCGCATGGGGTCTATCAGAACCTGATACTGCTTTACGAATCCACCGTACGTCACCACGTTTCCGACTCCTTGTACTGCCAGGAGTCGTTTGGCAATGGTCCAGTCCTGAATCGTGCGCAGATCTATTAGATCGTGCTTGTCGCTCTTTACGTAGTACATGAAAACTTGGCTGAATGTAGAAACCACGGGTCCTAACTGTGGCGGTGTCACCTCGGGTGGAAACTGAAGTGTCGCCAGTCGCTGTTGGACCAACTGTCTAGCCAGATAGACATCGCAGGTGTCGTCGAATATGGCTGTGACGACGGACAGTCCGAACTCCGAGCTGGAGCGAATGTTCTGTATGAAAGGCAGTCCGTTGAGAGCGTATTCTATCGGCACCGTTACCAGTGATTCGACTTCCTCGGTCGCCATGCTTTCCGGTTCGGTGATTATTTGAACTTGAACATTACTTACGTCCGGAAACGAATCAGTGGGAATCGTGAAGATTGAGTAAAGTCCGAGAGCAATTATTCCGAGCATTAGCATTAAAATGCCGGCTCGTTCTTTCAGTGCAAATTTTATTAGTAGATCGATCACTGCGTTGATTTGCCTTTTAGGTACAACTGTTGCGATTTGATTTGCAAGTGCACCTGGACGTTGTGAACTCGAACGTTTGTTGCCGGCCGATGGGCCCAGGCCGCATCTAATAGTCGGCTGTGTCCAAGCCTGTGGTTCAGAGACTGAACCATTGAGAAGGTTGGATGTTGTCTATGACTCAGCGTAAGCTCAGGTGTAGGCCATTCGATCAGTGCGAGTTGCGCGCCGGAGACTTTACTTAGCCCCTTACTTGGCCGCCTGCTGAGTTCAAAGCAGCAGGGACTGATGTATCAGCCAGATTTTGGTTGGTTTTTTCTCGTAACTGTGGGTGATCAACCTGTATTGAGAAAAGCCGTGAGCATTGTTCTTAGAGCTAGAGATCGTTGCTCTCAGCGTAAACTGCTTCGTCGATTTCGAATTCAGTGAGTGTACTCTCAGTGAATGTGGACCATTCAGCACAAGAAAAAGACCGCCCTTTTTCATGAGAGGCGGTCTACTTCGACAATAAGTTAATCTGCTTAAGGCAGGCGCGTCTGTGTCGTCACCAGAGCTATATAGTTGAAGCTGATGCCCGCGAGAGCCGATCCATACGGCACATACCCGTAAGAGTTCAGTTCGCAGAATGGTTGGAGTCTTTGCGCTTACTGGATTTGCAGTAGTGATTGATCGGCTTGAGGAGTAGGCTAATTGCTTTCCCTTGTCGGAGTTATTGGACAGGAAGTCCTCGACAGCGTTGGACTCGTCCAATGTTGTCAGATTCGTATCGTCGAGCTCGCAGCGATAACATGCATTTGCTGCTGGCGCCAGGGGAAGAGAGCCGGGAGTTTCAACTGAGAATTGTGCTGAGGCAGACTCATCCAGCCAGCATGATGCTGCTTCAATCGGCAGAGCTAAAGCTGTGCCTGATAGAGCTACACACATCAATCCGTATGTTGCTGTGTGTGCAATCTTTCGTGAGTCTTTCAAAATGCTCGAAGGAATACAGAAATATCCGAGCAGTACCAAGAGCGGTGTGATGACCGAATCGTCTGCAAATCCGCCAGGAAGGAAGTCAGATCTCACATCGATCGGACAAACCAAGTAGGCGATAGATAACCAAAATACCATCCGAGCAAGAAGCGGCAAGCGCGGGTCTCGCAGTGACAAATACAAAGTTTGACTTTGCAGCCCGACAAACACTTTGGCTTTGTTGAGTTTGCTTTCGTACAAGGACATTCCCGCCAGCAAGCGTAGCTATCTTGAAACAATTCTATCCCCATGACTTGTATTGAGCAAACTGTTGGCGACAGCAGAAGATTCTATAAGTTCGCAACTCCCAGTGGGGAAGTGAGTACTATTTGTTCCGAAGAGATGAGCAAGTAGTTGAGCAAAGTTATGCATCGGATTCTCTCTGATTCAATGTTGTAAGCGTCTGATTCTTGTGGAACAAAGATGGGTGTGAGAGTTGTTTCGCATACCCATTCAAATAAAACGTGACTGA
>CAZSNX010000614.1:0-2942 GCA_964607945.1 uncultured Candidatus Obscuribacterales bacterium | reverse complement strand
GAAAGTGTAGAGCAACAGCTGTCCGTTATTCATTCCCGGGAAGTAATCAATCGACAACTCGTCATACAATTCGGGGAATGTACTTGGCTTATTGACGTCATATCCTCTAATCTTGCCGCCTGCCAGCTCTAATCTGCGAATGAAGTCAGGATTGTATCTGCCCAGGTAACCGGTCTTAATCTGAAATGGCGGTTCCAGCCCCTCTCTTGCCGGTGGAACGGCCCAGAGCGGGCAATGAGTTCTAATCCTGTACTTCTGGTCCTCAGGCTCTCCCGGGGCCGGAGGCATTCCAGGCAGATCCGCATTGAGCGCCGACACGTGACCGCTTCTGGCCGGGTCTTCTCTCAAGCAGGTAATCGCTGGGTGTTGGTGAGTAGCAACCGGAGCTGGTGAATTGCCCAGTACGCCTTCAATCTCCTCGATCGAAGCATTGGGGGCAAACTGATGCACATATCTTGCCAGCTCAATGCGGCGGTAGTCGCGCACTGGATTGTAGTAGGTGACTTGAGTGACTAAATTGCCGAAGGTAGCATCCGTGTGGACAGTCGGATCGATGCTTGATGGCAAAGTGAATTGTGCGAAGTCAGGTTGATTGTACATACTGACTAAGAAATTCTGATTAGCAGCTTGGAATTGCGGTTCACCCGGCACGACTTCATTTGGCCATTGACCGTCTTGGGCGATACTAGGACGTGTGGCCGAAGGCAGTCGGTCCCATCTTTGTACGCCGCGTCGAACCACCCGGAAGCGCTTTGGATTGGTTTCGCCGAACTGTGGCAGATTGGGAGACAGGTCATAGGTCTCTCTAACGTCAGTGTAGGAAAGAATGCTATTTGAGAACTTGACGTGGCCGTTGGGTATCTTCGCCAGCTTTTTCTCAGATGGAAAGGGCAGTTCGGCAGCAGCGTAGAATGTCAATGTTTGCTTCGTGTTGGGGTCGATAAAGTTGGCGGTCACTTTGACCGCATTAGGCAAAAGGACTCCTCTTCTGGCATCTGTCCTATATGGCTCGGGAAGTTTGTCGATCAAGAATCGATTAGCCTCTCTGACCGGTATCAAATGTGCCAGTGTCAGGCTGCCGGTCGGATTTGCCGGTAAAGCATAGATTCCATAGTTCAGTAGGTTCGTATTGGCCGGCACATCGATCGTCGATGGATTTACCAACCAGCTGGTGCTAACTTCCAATGGTTGCGGTGCGGGCAGCAGTGCATTAACCCCGGACGGCTGTTGCGGAAAGAAGGTTCCGCGCATAAGACACATATTGGGAATGCTGTCGTTGAGAATTTTGATATTGGAAGTTTGACCGGGCTGAGCTGCCTTGTAGTACACCGGTTCAATTTTTAAGCTGGTCATATCGAGCTGAGCTTGTTTATGGGCAGGCAATAATCCAAACAATCTCGCTGGATTTTGAGCAATTACTTTCTTGAACAAGTCCTTGTTTTCTTGAGAAGAATCCAAGCCGAGCTTTTCCTTGAGGAGCTTCACTACTGCCTGCAGTGAGCGGTGCAGACTCTCGTCCTGTGGAAAGGGGTCAGAGAAAAGTTCGACCTCGGGATTTGTGGTGCCGTTAAACCCTTGCTCGGGAATGTATATTTGATTCGCAATTGGCGCCGGAGGCGACCCTGCTTGAGTTCGTCCGGCGGTAGACAAAATGTATATGTATGACTGTATGAAGTGGCAGTCCTCGATATCGGCGGAGAGCAAGAGTACTGAGCCGATTACATCATTCAAGTTAGACAAACTGATTTTATCTTTGTTTGGACCACTGCCGAGACCATTGAGGAAATAACTGCAATTGGCTTGAACTCGTCCATTCTTCTGAAACAGTGCATCGCCGGCTAGTTTTGTGTCGACTTCTGAGAGCGAAACTGATGCTGCTGCCGCTTTGTTGGCGAGTGACAGAGTGGCTGCGTCGACCGCATTCTGAAGTTCCATATGAACGCCGAATCCGCTGGTGGCATAAAGCACCAGTAACGCGAAGCCGAAGAGCACGAAAAGAAGTGCTGTCGCCAGAACAGTGATGCCACCTGTTGTTGTGCGCGACTTGATCTTTCGCATTGGCGTAGTATGACTCATCGAATTCTTTCCTCGGCTCTGTAGTAATGGCGGTTTAAATAAACTAGTAAAAGGTATCGGTCAGTTGGATTCAAATCAAAGTGATCTTTGGGTTTCTCGCCTCTTACTTAGGGTTTGGCGAAGGGGGCGATTGTAATTGGTTCGCAGGCTTGCGCTGCCGTCGTGGGATCATCGAGTTTCAGGAATGGCAGTCGGGGAAACACGATATGCGAAGTCATCCTCGTTTTGATGATCACGAAATTAGGCATGGACTGGTTGTAGTCGGTTTCACTTACTCTAAATGTATAGAGCGGATTGCGATTGTATTGTTGTTCCATGGTGGAAACAACGCCCGGGACGACATTGCTGGCTATTTCGCTGAGGCTTACTTGCCCGTCTCGTACTTGTGATACCGACGGTCCGCCGTTTGGACTGGAGACCGGTCTGGTTGCGGTAGAAACCGCTCTGGCCACTGCTTTGGTTGCACTGTCTTGAATCATCACTCCGATTACGAACACCGAAAGATCGTAAAGCGCAAATCCCAGAAGCAGGAACATGCCAATGCTGGCGGCTGCCTCGGCCAGGCTTGCTCCATTCTGTCTTCGTCGTCTTCTTCGCGGTCCCAACTCGATACACCTCGCGCCAGCCCTGGATACAATCATTTATGCTATTCCCTCTCACTCAATGTGCTCAACCGAACGCTTGCCTGCGAAATGGAGTCTTTTAGTTCCGAAAAAAGGCAGCCCGCTGTTCCAAACTATTTCGCAGGGAACCACTATTTCACGCATTGTGCCGTCATATCCTGCTGCAATAGTCGGCTCTGTCGGTCGGGTAATGGTTAGGTTGAGTGCTCTAACGATTGGAGACGCTTGCAGCTCCTGGTCCAG
>CAZSNX010000613.1:0-2950 GCA_964607945.1 uncultured Candidatus Obscuribacterales bacterium | reverse complement strand
TTGGCTAAGCAGCTGCTAGGACAGCCCAACGGAAAGTTAGCCGCACTCTGTCCTCGAGATCGCAATCGCATTAGCCCCTAGTCTGTCAAACCAAACGCAATTGCTTAGCGCAATTCGACTACTCGAAATGATTTGCCGCTGCTCCAGATAAAATGAGGCTCGCCCGCGCTGGCAGGCGCCTCCATCTCCGGAGTGCTAGTAACAGACGTGCCCAGAATCTGTAGCAGAATAACAGCGAGCGCCAGCGATGCCAGAATAACCCCACCAGTCTTCCAGACCGGAAAATCTCGGCGCTGCCGAACGCGACGCATAATATGCTCTCGTTCTGCCGGCGAAAGCTCCATGGTGCGATCCATTATCGAATTGGCCCCGGAAAACTTTAAGACCGGAGCCGGCTCTTCACAGATCGATACGCTGTTCTTGGCCATCCGATAGAAAAGCCGCTCAACATCAGGATGAAGCCACATTCCACCGTTGCTGACAGCCGTAATAGCCATTCGAAGCAAAGCCGGCTCGGAGTCCCTTAACAAGCATCCTCTTGCACCCGATGCCAGAGCGGCCAAAACAGATGTATTATCAGTTCGATCCGCCAATACAATCACACCACACTGCGGGTGAAATTCACGTACCTGCTGGACAAGCTCTGCGACATTACCATCGGACAACGGCAAGCACAGCAAGAGTATCTCAGGCTTCCTTTCGGCCACACGCCAGAGAATTTCGGATGCCGAATTCGTCTTCCCGAGCAGGTCATAGCGACCTGAACGGTTGAGATACTCGTTCAACTGCTGCGCAGAATCATTGCTGTCAGCCAAGAAAATGCTTACTCTTGGGTGCCGATTCCTTTCAGCAGATTGATGAAAGTCGTCTGATTGCGGCAAATGTGCAGACATATCGAACCCGCGCAGAACAAATAGTCTACCGTCATATTGTCATCATATCATCGGCCACCTCCCTGCCCATCCCTTATAAGTGTGACTGGCTGATAGAGTATAGATCGACTGAAATAATTGTCGGCACTAGCAAGGACGGATAAGTCTGTCGATGGCAACCGTTTGCTCCAATCTCAACCCGGATCAGCGGCAACCTTTTCTGCGCGGAATTGACCCGTCAATTCCAGTGGCAATACCACATACAGTGCCAGAGAATACTTGGCTCATTGTCAATTCGATCGGCAGAAGAGAACCACGTGATTAACACAATCGGACTATGCCGCTCCTTCGGCGCCAAGCGCGGTTACTTTCAAGTGACGACATTAGTGCCAAACCAAGACAAGACGGCAAAAACATTCTATTCTGCTTGTTCGGAATCGACCTAGCATCGGCGAGCATTCATATGTACACGAAAAGAGTTATCGAGCCTGAAATTATTTGGTACTTCTCCTGGCGACCGCTTCTTTTTACGACCGCTCTGAGTTCGGCGGTCTATGTGCTCTATCACCTGCTCAACATTCGCAGCCTGCCGGTTCCATTTCTACCGATTGCAACAGTCGGCACGGCAGTTGCATTCTACGTAGGCTTCAAGAACAACTCATCATACGACCGCCTCTGGGAAGGCCGCAAAATCTGGGGAGAACTCACCAACTCGAGCAGAGCGATGAATTCTTACTTGATCGCCCTAATGCGACACGAAGCACAAGCACAAGAGTTAAAGGCTTTCGTGTATAGACAGATCGCCTACGTCAATCTGCTGAGGCTGCAATTGCGCAAGCGAAACGTTTGGGACTCCTCGTATGAATACACACGCATGTCCAAAGAGTGCTTCAACCCCCAACCATTTGAACAAGCCGCGAAGGAGACACTCGAGAAATATTTATCCACCGAAGAATCAAGCGAATTGCTAGCAAAGCACAATATAGCCAGCGAAATAGCACACCGCCAATTGCGAGCCCTGGTAAATTTCAAACAAAAGGGCTGGATTGACTCCCACGAACATTCTGATTTGATCAGGGTCTGCAACGACTTGTATGTGCAGCAGGGCAAAGCAGAACGCATTAAGTCCTTTCCGTTCCCGCGGCAGTATGCCTTCTTCAGCGAAGTGTTCGTCAATATATTTGTCAGCCTTCTGCCCTTTGGATTGATTGGTGAATTCGCAAAGATCAGCCCCAACCATGAATGGTTGACAATTCCGTTTTCAGTGCTTATTTCTTGGGTCTTCATCACAATGGAAAAGGTCGGAGACACCAGCGAAAACCCTTTCGAAGAGAGTTTAAACGACGTACCGATGACAACAATTTGCCGCAGTATAGAGATAGATTTACGCGGTTTGTTGGGTGAAACCGATCTGCCCGAACCACTCAAGGCGGTGGACCACATCCTGATGTAATACTCCGCTATTGCTACCGCTTTCGACCCGAAACAGACCAGAGAACTGCCGCAATCAAGCCGAACTGCAGCGGCAAACGAACCCAAAGCAAGATCGGCGAAATAGCCGGAAACAACTGGCTATTGACCGCCATATGAATATTTACCGGAAAGACCGCCAGCAAAAAAACAGCCAGTGAGCGGGCAGCAAAGTATCTTGTCCGGCCGAACAGCAAACCGATTCCACCGAGGATTTCACACACCCCCGTAAACAACACGAGCGAATAATGAGCCGGAATCCAATCAGGCATGGCATGCTCGAACGCTCCTGGACAAATGAAATGCCAACCGCCCGCCAAGAGAAACAATGACGCGCAGCCCCATCTGGTCAAGCTGCGGATGCAATACATGTTAGACTTCTGCTTGTCGCTCAAAGCTTCGGCATTCTCTCGTTCATCTTGCCGTCGTTATACCCCGGCTGGAGTCAAAGTCATTCGTGAAAGTGTGGGTAGACGCCGATGCCTGTCCGGTGCCGATTCGGCAAATAATAGTTCGAGCCGCCAATCGGGTGAAAGCCGACACCGTATTTGTCGCCAACAAACCAGTAACATTGCCCGCTCATCCGCATCTCTTCTTCGTGGCAGTAG
>CAZSNX010000612.1:0-2966 GCA_964607945.1 uncultured Candidatus Obscuribacterales bacterium | reverse complement strand
CCACTTGAGCCGCCACTTGAGCCGCCACTTGAATGTCCGCCGCTCGATCCACCACCGGATCCGCTCGAATGCCCTCCGCTTGAGCCACCGCCAGATCCTCCCCCGCCAGGTGGATCGCAATCATCACCGCTGGAGCTAGCTATATATGAATACTTCTTGTCGTCCGAGCTAATTTTGGAAGATACGAATCGGCCGCCGTTGGTAATGGCTCCACCTTTCACCACAATGCTAGGAGTTGATCCTGCCCCCCCTACGATTAATGGCGTTCCTATTTCCTTTGTAATGTCTCCCGCATTTTTTGAGCCAGTCTTGATGTCTCCAACAACAATGGAGTTATCGCCATTTCGCCCGGCAATTATAGTGACATCACCATTTTTGCCACCATTTCCGGTGGTCTTAATTGCGACATTCTTTGGAAGGGTAATCGTGCCGGATTGCGCAGCGGATCCTGCATAGGCAACTAACGTAACATCTCCACCACTGCCACCTTTCTCACTAGTGGCAGAACTCAACGACACAATCGGAAAGGAGCCGGCTAAGTAGATCTTGCCACCAGTCGATGATCCTTTCGTAGACAATCCACTGTTTGTAAGCGTTAAGGTCGGAGCAGTCGTCGGATCGCCTGGAAAGATTTGTCCCGCATTCGGTACGAAATGAGCCCCGGCAACCAGCAGAATATCTCCGCCATTCGACTCGATTCGAATACCGTCAGCCTTTGTGACGATGTCTTGGCTCGCGATCAGCGCCAGATGATCTTTGAAACGCAGACTGTTTGTTAACTCGATGCTACCAGCTGCATTGTAGAAGGTTGGATCTCCCACCAAGTTGAGAGCACCCAGAGAAAGCTTTTCTGTAGCAGCACTGACGATCGCATTGCCCGCATTTATATTGAGAACGCCAAGCAGTTTGTTTACATCGACTCGGACATCACCTTTGCCGGAGTATACGTTCACAGCCTTAGAAATCAGATCTCCGCCAATGATGGAAAAGTTTGCCTTACTGTTGAAAGCCGCATCACGAATATTGATTACACCAGCAAGCGCTTTGAGCTGACCGCCGACATTGTTGACTGCGATACTCGAAGTCAATGCGGAAATATTGATGTTGTTGGCAATCGAAGCGATCGTTCCGGCATTGACGATATTGGAAGCGATCAAATTGACATTATTGACTGCCTGCATTACAGGCGAAGGTCCAGTCACTCCGGCGGGCAGTGCGTTGGTTATAGATCCGCCGGCCTGGAATGTAAGTGCGCCTGAAGACACAATGCTTCCAGCGTTTACGATGTTTTGAGTCGCATTGAAGAATAGACTCAGATTTTGGACTGCGGAAGTAAATCCAGGAAGCCCTCCAGTGGGTAAGACGGATGAAAACACCGCACCGGGCTGGTTGAAAATGTTGTTGGCATTCAGCGTGCCAAGCGTTATGTTCGGATTTGAAGAGATGGCATATATGGTGCCTGAGTTCGAAAAATTCCCGGTGACATTCAGCACACTGGCTGCACCGAAGTCGATGACCGCTGTGGCTCCCTTGGCTATTGAGACATTCTGCTGTGAAGCAATTGAGTCCGGTGTCAGAACTTGAAGGCCAGTTGAGGGTGGTACAGCAGCTGCAGCACCGGCATTAGAGGACGCATCTTCCGGCGACGCAAGCACTTGCGGTGCTTGGGAAAATAAGACCAGCACTCCGGTAATGAATGCCACTATCCGCGAAAAATTGCGACGCAATTTCATGAGCCGAATGGGAACCTCCAAAGGGCATGGACGGAAATACCGAAGCCGAATTGGACTTGCAATGGTTCTAACCAGCCCGCCTGGTCAGCATTGCAAGTCGATATAGAACCAAGTCCTAGATATAAATCCAATCAATATGCTTCCGGGATTTCCAGTGGACTGCTTGCATACGATAAAAACCCATATGCTGTAAAACAGTCCAGGAGACAGCATTAGCTGATATCGAAGCGAGCCTAGTATATGAAGCCTATTTGAAAGGTTCAATATATCAATCGTCGCAAGCAGCCAGCCCAGCGTGAACTTTGCGTGAACTGCAATTTGATCGTTTCCTGGAACCCCTAGTTCTACTTGACTTTTTGGATTTTAGAATCCTTTCGCGACCTTAGGAAAAGCTTATCCAGCCTAAGGTTTCAATTTGCTAATCAAATGAAGAAATTAGAAATCAACGATTCTGTAACCCAAGTTTCGAGTAGATCGGATCAACGGATTTTGTTCCGTATCCTCGAGCTTACAGCGCAATCTCTTGATGTGCGTTCGAACGCTATCAACTGATGTAGCACTTTCAGATCGCCAAAGACGGCTCAGAATCGACTCCGCAGAAAAGCTTTGATTAGGATGCTTCATCAAGAATTCAAGCAATGCGAATTCCTTAGGCCGAAGATCGATTTGCTTACCGGCACGCCGCACCTGACAAGTAAGGGCATTGATTTCAACATCCCGCACTCGCAACAACTTGCCACGAGGCATTGACGCTCTTCTCAAAAGCGCTCTAACTCTGGCTTGTAGCTCGACAGGATGAACCGGTTTAACGATGTAATCATCAGCACCAGCATCCAAACCGATCGCCTTGTCCTCTGGTGCAGCCTTGCCAGTCAGCATCATGATCGGCGTGTGCCCGCCTCTTTCCCGAAACTGCTTGCAGATATTGACACCACTGACGTCCGGCAGGAGCCAATCGAGAATAATCAGATCATACGCGACTACTTCGAGCCGAGACACCGCCTCAAGCCCGTTCGTCAACGAATCAATTTGATGTTTGTCATGCTCTAACTGAAACTGGATCAAATACGAGATGCTCGGATTGTCCTCTACAAGCAATATCTTAGCCATTAAAAACCACCGAGATAGGCGCCCCCCGCTCTATTTCAATCTGAGTGCTTGTTTGAACTGCGCACTCACTGCAGCTTAGATTGAAGTCTTGTTACCGATCAACCTCTCGTGAAACTAATACTG
>CAZSNX010000611.1:0-2974 GCA_964607945.1 uncultured Candidatus Obscuribacterales bacterium | reverse complement strand
TAGCCGTTCTGGCGAATTGCGAACAGAATCAGGGTAAACAAACGGAAGCGCTTAAGGATACTGAGCGAGCAATTCGGCTCTTGAGACAACCCGGTATCTCATCAGCCAATATGCTGAAGACATTGCTCATCAGAAAGGCAGATCTTCTGGACACGCTCGGCCGCAAAGAAGAAGCCACAGCAACCAGAAAACAGACAAAATATTTGTGGAAGCGCCAATCTTCTAGTTGAATCTCTTTATGCCTTGCCTGCTCGATCAACCTGAGTCTTTCGGAATCGGCGATCAACTGTCCACTAGTATTATTTCGCCCTGGGCGATTCCGTCCCAAAGTATTGCACACCATGTTGCGAGGGTGCCGCTTGCTCGCCTTGCGGAGCAGGCACTCCCGGCTGGTCGGCAGAAGCTGGCTCTCCTTGCTGCTGTGATACTGAGCCCGCGTTTGGAGCTTGCACAGGAGACGAATCTGTCGCCGAGCCTGACGCGCCGGCATTCGCATCTGGAGCTGTTTTATGAACAACGGCATCCGGCGTGGGAGACTGATTTGGTGAAGCTGCTGCTTCTTTCGCGTCTTGTTGAACACTGTCCTTCGCCTGTTTAACGTACGTACTCCAGCTATAACCCCCGTCATCGTCTTGCACCGGATGTTCAGATGGCACCACAAGGGAAGCAGGTTGCCCCGATGTTGAACTGGCAGCGCCATCGGCGCTATGGTCATCAGCATCACTGCCCACAGCCTGCTCCTGCGATGATGGCGACTGAGTCACCACATTTGGTGCAGGCTTCGGACTCAATATCAGCCAAACTAAAAGGATAACCAACAAAACAACACCGCCACCGATGGACAACATTTGTTCGCGCTTCTTCTTGAGCGCCAACGGGCAGTCGCTGGTAAGAAACTTACCATCAGCCCGTTTGAACAGCGGAGCGTTCTGGCGGTTCTCCCTCTGCAAAATCAACTCGTCAGCTTCCGGTTGCTCCAGCCCCGTAAAGTCGTAAACCTGAAGTTTGCAACTTTGACAGATTCGCACTCTCTCTTTTGGGTCTGTACCTTCCCATCGTACAGAACAGGGCGAAGCTGCCCTGTAGTTTTCAATTGGATGAAACGGCTTCGGTGGTTCGTTGGCTCTAGCTTCGATCAGTTCGGCAACCTTAATTTCCGTCTGACTGATCGACTTGGAAACAGTCTTTCTCATTTCATCGGGATCGAGCTTGGTTCGTGCTAGCTTATCTTTACTCATTTTGGACATTTCTGCCCTCAAAACATCCTGCGCAGACACTGGAGCAGACTCTTGAGTCTTGGTGCTTTCGGCTTCGACATTTTGTGCTGACTCCCGGACTGCGCTATCACCTACTGAATCATGTTTTTTTCCTGCCGTCTGATTCTCCCTTTTCTTCAGCTCATCGGGATCGAGTAAAGTGCGTGCCAGCTTACTTTTGTCTGTCTTAGCTATCCCATCCCGAAAAGCGTCAACACGATCGCTCTGGTCGGCAGGTGGAGTTGCTGAGGCTGGCTCCACACTGCTTTCCTCAGCATTTCGTACGACTTCCTGGTTCTTGGATTTACCTGGCGCATCTTGATCTTTTGGTGCGAAACGCGGGTCGTTCCCGTCCGACTCTTCTGTCATGATTGGCTAAACTCCCGGATTACGGTGTAGTTGACGTTGATTGCCATTTATATGGACTCTCTGAGACGAATGCGCCAGATCAGTCCTTTATCTCTAGTTCGGCGGGCGGAGTTGTATCCTGTGTGTCATCCACTTCCTCTTCATCGCGGCCAGTTGAACCGGACGTATTGTTCGGATCCAGATCGATACCGTATAGAACCGGAAAGGTGTACCGTTTTCTCAAGACAGTACTGGAGCGCACACCACCGTCTATCAAAAGCATAGGAGCCGGCAACCGGACGGAGACTTGTGTCGTTACTGCAACAGTAGGTATTTGCTTGAGGTTGGTAGAAGCAATGTCAGTAATTTTTATTGGGATGCCGTCTTTATCCTTGAAAAAATTGTATGCCACGTTTGTTACCTCTTGACTGCCAAACAAACCACAGGCAATTGGGTAGCATTTAACCACCGATTTAGCAGCACCAAATGCAGTCTGCAAGCTAGTTTGCTGCGCAGCTACTCGTGCTGCCTCCCGGCAGGCAGCATCATTAACAAAGCTGGTCATGCCAAGGAATCCTATATTCACCGCAAACAGCGCTATTGGAACCAGTAGCATTACAGAGCAGACCAGTTCAACAGTTGATAGACCAGATGGCGATTTTGAAAGTTTCAAATTATCAAGCCTCCATCTGAATACCAGAACATTATCGCAAGCAGACCGTGCCACCACCGACAGTAACCTTTTTCAGAGTTTCGTTGATCTGTCGCTCACATTCAGCCAGACTCGCCTCGTCCAGAGGCGTAGTTTTGTCCATGAAAGGTAAGACAAAAGATTTGCTGCCATTTCCTGCAACTTCTGCAATCCTCTTACAAAAAGCTGGACAAGCCTTTGTCGCGTACGGAAAAGCCAGACCTATCGTAATCATCCGGATGCCATTCTGCCCTGCCCGCCGCGCCACCTGGAAGCTATTCGGCTGGTTCGGATACACCGCTCCCGGTTCGGTCGGCATGCCATCAGTTAACAGAATCATAGTCTTGGGTCTGCCTGGAATGTGACCCTTTCCGGTCAGCTCTCTGATACCTTGCGAGATGCCAACCGCTGTGTTAGTGCATGCAGCCAATACACCCATATCAATCGCGTCCTTTACCGCTTGACCGTTATCGCTGCTTTGACTAAGTGCGACATGAGGGAAATAGTAATATCCCACGTATTTCGGATCGAAGGTGGAGCCAGCCTGAGCTGGTCCAAAATAGGGCCAGCCCGCCGGCGTCGATGGAAATGCGTTCAATGCAAAGCCAACTAAAGACCAGTGAACATTCGATTTGCGGTTTGCATTGATAAGTTCATGCACCATTCTTACTTCCATAGC
>CAZSNX010000610.1:2331-2975 GCA_964607945.1 uncultured Candidatus Obscuribacterales bacterium | reverse complement strand
TCCACCATTTATTTTTCAAACAGGGCTCAAACGAGCATTGGCTCACGCTTTCGAGCATTCTCAATAAGGGAGAAGTGCGCAAGTGTGGCCCCTTTTGTGGCCCGTCACGATCATTTTCTCAGCCGAAATCACCCGGTTTCCGCTCACGATTTTTGGGTGAGTTGAAACCGATCTGCGTGTTAAAAACCGTGTTCCCAGCTGTCGTGCTGTCTGTCAGACTGGGAAAATGAAGAAAATCGTCAAGGGTGGTTTGATCGTGGTCGCAATGTTTTGCGCAGCAACGCTTGCCCACCTGGTCGCTGTTCTTACGGAACCGGTGCCGACCGTTCAAGACTTTCTCATGGGCAAGAGCAATACACTGGGGGGATACGATGCAGGCATCTAATGTTTCCCGAGTGTCGGCACCTGGAGGGAGGATCAGCAGATGTTAGAGCACCTCAGGCGTTACCAACTCGCGTATGCGATCTTCGCTTGCGTTGCACTGTGCCTAGCGTATGAAGTTGTTCAATTTGGACAAAACAACTTGGGTTCGTGCGATTTTTTGTAATCAGAAAACGACGGGCAAGCACTTGTCTCACCCGCCGCTCGATTCAAACTACACCGTCACATTGACGTTGCCTAAGGCCATGACTGCGCATACTTGC
>CAZSNX010000610.1:0-2321 GCA_964607945.1 uncultured Candidatus Obscuribacterales bacterium | reverse complement strand
GCACTTAGCACAGTTGTTTTCCCAGTGCAGAGGCCGCAAATTCCATATCGAATCCGATCCACCTTTAGAGTCCGGCACGATGTGATCGATTTCCCAACCGTACTTATGCGTCCGTTGACCGTAAGCTGGCCGGTGCATCCAGGCATTGCAACTGTCTTTGCGCCATTCAGCTGGATTGTAGCCAGGGACAATCTGTCCCTTCTGCCAGACCTGCTCAATGAGCGCTGAGTCGTAGTAGCGGATACCGCCAAATCCAAATTGGACCATGCTGTAACTCCTTATCCCGGACTATGTAAGGCACTTCGCGGAGGGCCGGGCTGCTTCACGAAGAGTCCCTGATCTCAAGGCAACTTCGATCATATGCGCGTGCGCCAAGCGATCAAGTGATCTTGATCGGTATAGATTTGGGATAACAAGGATTAGCGAAGGCGATCCCGCGGAACGCTTAAGCGATAGCGTTAATGCATCTGTTGGGCAATAACTTTATGCGCTCTGTTCCTTTTTGCAGTTTGGCCGGGTCCGTTCAAGACGTGCTCAAGGCGCTGCTCGTTTTCCCTCGACGTATCCTTAATGAATCTGGCGTAGTGCTTGAACGTAGTTTGCAGCGTTGAGTGCCCAAGTACGGTTGCAAGCCATCCCGGTGCGACGCCACTTTGAAGACACAGAGACGCGAATGTATGCCGCAATTGATATGAGGGGCGGTGCCGCAGTCCCGCTTTGCGAAGGGCTGTCCGCCAGACGTGATCCAGATGTTTGTCGATGGGCTGTCCGCTCTTTGTCGTAAACACATAGCCATCAAGGTTTGCTGTGCCTTGCTGCTTTGCTTGCTCCAGCGCCTGTCTCACAATTGATAGCATCGGTACAATTCTCGAACTCGAAGCTGTTTTTGGAAGATCTTCGGAACCACGGACTCGGCCCTTGTTGATGCGAATCTCACCCCGATTGAAATCGATGTCCTTCCAGCGGAGCGCGAACATTTCGTTCGGTCTGGCTCCGGTCCATGCCAGGCAGGTAAACAGCGGCCGATAGTGCGAAACAATTTTCGACAGGGCGAGTTCTAGTTCTTCTTTAGTGAGCGGATCGATGTCGGGTTGCTTTTCAGTGAGTTGGCGAACTCCAACAGTTGGATTTTCCGCGATCAGCTTTCTACGCAAACAGACTTTCATTATGTAGCGAAGCAAACCCATGATGTTGTTTGTTCGGACTGCTGAAACATTTTTCGACACTTCGGATTGAAAGCGAGCGACGTCTTCTTCGGTGATGTCGCTCACCTCCATCTTGCCGAACGCGGGAAGCAAATAGTTCTTCAGCACTTCGCGGTAGCCGCGCAAGGTGCTGTACTTCAAGCTCGCTCTTTCCGCGAGATAATCTTCTGCGACTTCTGCAAACGTCTTGCGTGTCTTAGGCTTCGTAAATTCAGCCAGTCCGGACCAATCATTGGTGGCATTCGCAACTGCGCGATGCTTCAAGATTTCTGCTAGCGCAAGCTCCGCGGCCTTGCGGTCGCGGCCGAACGATTTCACTCGGCGACGGCCATTGACCTTTACCGAGATGTACCAATTGTTACCACGTTTCCAGATACCATCTTTGACGCCTGCCATGGATAACCCTCCTGGCGCGCAATTCACTAGGCACTATATGCGGTGCTCCAATGATCGCACATTTAACGAGTATTTGCTAGTTAGAAAATCAGCATCAGGACTTGATGCTAGCTCATGTGAGGTGTGTCAATTCCGTTAGCGATACACGAAATTTCGTGCAATGTCATTCGGATCAAGTTTATTGACTGTGTTTGCTCGAATGAACTCGTTCATTGCGTCTGTTGATATGAGAACACGACGATTGATTTTGATGAATGATATTTGACGGGAATTGATGAGGCGCCACATTGTCTTCAGTGACACGCCGAGATGGTCGGCGGCTGCGGCTACTGAATGAAGATTGGGAAGTGTTTCGGACATGATGATCTCCTTGCCCGTAATTAGAATTCGGGGCGGGAAAATGCGCTTCTTATTGCGACTTTTCGAACAAAAAAAGATCGCCGGAACAAAATTCGGCGATCAAAGAAGAGAAATGACTGTCAACGTTCGCGTTGTGTTTGCGCGGTTGTTACTACAATTGTCATCGACACTTCGATTTTCTGTCTCTAGGGAAATTACTAATTCCGATAAGTATGGTAAGTCGGGACATCATGCAGTACGCAAGACACTGGCTGGTTCTGCGAAACGGGATTTTTGCATGGGATTTTTCTGGGAATTCCACTCCATGCTGCACGCAATCATCCAGCCAGTACTGCGATTCCGCAATTTTGCATGTTTCTC
>CAZSNX010000609.1:1274-2976 GCA_964607945.1 uncultured Candidatus Obscuribacterales bacterium | reverse complement strand
GCTACAGCAGAACACCATTGCCGGTGAGAAACATAGTAAAACCGTCGTTGTTACATCAAAGAGCAAAATTGAATCTAGCAATTCAGATAGAACGAATGGAAAGGGTGCGACAAATCACAAGCCTGGCGCAAGATTACCCGTCTTTATTCCACCACCACCGCCGACTGTTCCAATCGGTTCAATTTCTGGTTTGATTGGAGCGCCATTCGCTGTTTTGTCTGCGGAGGATTTAAAAAAACGGGCAACCGAACTGGCATTGCAAATAGCCGATCTCAAAAAGGAATTCACAAGTAAGGAGACCAGGGCCGACGAAAAGCGCAAACGATCCACTCTGTTTGCTTCCTTATATACAGAAGGCGTCGTCAGCCGCCGTGAATTGGAAGCGTCGCAGCATGAAGATTTGGAGGCAAGCGAAGAACTCAAGATGGCCCGCGATAAATTGGAGACACTCCACAAGGAACAAGTCGAGATCGACACTCAATTGAAAAAACTAGCAAAACGTACCGAGAACAAGCCTTCCAAGACAATTAGCAAGAATGAGCTCAAAGGCTCAGGAAAGAAATAAGATTAAGCAAGCTCCTTGAGATGTCTCAAATCAGACGCGAACTCTCAAACCAGCAATAAAGTCAGCCACCCCTTTAATTAGACCGGTCTGCACGCCTTGAAAGTCCTCGACTCAGACTCTCGTCGACGGCAATCAAACCAGGACTGACAGCCGATTTCAGAGCTGCCAAGAACAATCAAGAACAGAAAGTGAATATCCACACATTAGACCAATTTAGTCGATACGATTGATAATGTGGAAGTCGAACAAATCTTTTCAAAAGCGCATCAGGACTAGGGTGCGCACAGATTTTTCTTGTTCGTTTTCGTAAGCGAAATCAGAAAGGAGAGAGCCAATATGCTGAACATTAGAACAATCGGTGAACTTCAACATCAGATCAATCGACTCGAACGTCAACTCAATCGCGCCTCTTATCGCGCACTGCCAAATCGTCTCTACACCAGTCAACAGTTCTTCGGTTGGCACAATCAGGAGTCGCAATCTCCCTGGGGATGGCAGCATCAGCAACAATATAGCGCGCCCCAAACCGACATTCTCGAACTGGACGACCAATACCTGCTTGAAATTGCTCTGCCTGGAGTAGTTATGGACGATGTCGAACTTAAGGTCGATTTCAACGTAATTACCGTTTTGGCCAAACGCACACCTTCGATCTTTGAAGAGAAAGCCGGAATCATCCGTAAAGAGCTACCAGCTGGCTATCTCTACCGGCAATTCGAATTTGACGCTGAAATTCTTCCGGAACAGGTTGAAGCAAGAATGGATCGAGGCATACTTTTTGTGAGTATTCCGAAAGTAGAAGCTTCAGTGCGCGTACCGGTCTCGGTCGGAGCATTCGAAGGACACCTGGCGGGAGTCAAGACACGCATTCCAAGCAAGTCCGAAACAATGCGCTCCGGCAAGGAAGTGGCGATTAAGTAGTCGTCTAACCAGCGCTATTGCCAGCGCGAGAAGGTTGAAACAAAATGACAGACAAAGAGAAAGCAATGCTTTCTCTTTGTCTGTTGGCAAACACTGTCCTGGCGACATCGCTTGGGGACGCCTTGGGGTATCTACGAAAGGGGACGTTGATCAATTAGATTGACATTAGACTCTGCAGACCTTACCCTTGAAACACTGATTAACTCCATAGTGGCG
>CAZSNX010000609.1:0-1264 GCA_964607945.1 uncultured Candidatus Obscuribacterales bacterium | reverse complement strand
AGCCACTGCGAAGTTTTATTCAGAGCTGTAGGCTCTCCTTTAAATCATTTATGGCTGATAGAAAGCTCAAGACTAGTCAAAAGAAGAACGACTATGCACTCAATTCAATAGCGCTGGCACTCGCTCTAGTGATTATTTATCTGGTCAGTGTGAGCATGTCGAACGAAACACCCAATGCAACCGCTAGAGACAGACAGACTCATTCGCTTGGAGCAGCCACGAAGCACGATGCCAGGAACACTCCAGGGCTAAGTAGTGGAAGCCTCAAACAAGCAGCAAAAAGCTCACCGGCAAGTTAAATCGCTAATGCCAGCTTGAGACTATCAACAACGATCAATCATCTGCAACTGCCGGCTTCGACATAGCTTCGTCGAACTTGGTCGCGCTCAAACTCTACCCTGTCTTGCGAAAGCCGTAGCAAAAGTAAATTGCCATCCCCAGAGCCATCCACACTACGAAGCGCCACCAGGTAATTACTGGTAAGGACAGCATCAAGATGAAACAGGCTAAAATTCCCGCTAGCGGCACCCAAGGAACCAACGGACACTTAAAATGCCGCAGCCGCTGGCTATCTGTCTTGCGCAGCACAATTACACCGCCGCACACGAGAATAAATGCCGCCAAAGTGCCAATGTTGGTCAGTTCAGCAGCCTGTCCAATATCTAGAAACAAAGCTGAAACGCCCACGATCACACCGGTTAGGATGGTCGGAATATATGGCGTTCTATAACGCGGATGCAAGGTCGAAAAGACTTTGGGCAGCAAATTATCCCTGGCCATCGCCATGAATATTCTGGGCTGTCCGAGCTGGAAAACCAGCAGTACCGATGTCATGCCAGCCAACGCGCCCAGCGCTACGACCGTCTGAGCCCAAGGATTTCCCGTTTGCGCCAGTGCTGTGGCGACTGGGGCAGCATCGTTAGCATATGACTTGTACGGCAGGATACCGGTTAAAACCAAAGAGACAGCTGCATAAAGCAACGTGCAAATCAACAGACTGCCCAGCATTCCAACCGGCATATCTTTCTGCGGACTCTTAGTCTCTTCGGCCATCGAACTAACTGCATCAAAACCGATGAAACTGAAAAAAACGATTGCCGCACCACCCATGATACCAGCCCAGCCGCTAGGAGCAAACGGAATCCAATTGGAAGGGTGAACGAATCCCCATCCAAAAATGATTACAAACAGCACAATTGCAACTTTCACTACGACCATGATGGTATTAACGACGGCACTTTCGTGAATACCTACAACCAACACC
>CAZSNX010000608.1:0-2977 GCA_964607945.1 uncultured Candidatus Obscuribacterales bacterium | reverse complement strand
ATTTTGGAAACTGCTCTGGACTACTTGAGAAAGAGGGCGCCGTTGGTCGGCGCCGCGCTAAGTGAATCGCAGCTTGAGTTACTCGGCGTTTTTCTAAGTGAGCTCAAAGCTTACAACGAGCACACCAACCTGGTGTCAAATGCGGATCCGTTTGTCGTCGCTCGCGAGCATATTTTGGATTCGCTGTCTCTTTGTTCTTTTATGCCCGATCCGAATACGAGTGCTCGATTGGTGGATATCGGCACCGGTGCGGGCTTCCCCGCGCTAGTCTTGGCTATTGCTATGCCGCAACTTAACGTGCTTGCAATTGAATCAATCGGAAAAAAGACTCGCTTCTTGCAGGGGATGGCTGATAAATTGGAGATGGCTCAGCGTGTGGAGATCGCCAATGATCGAGCTGAATCTTTAGCGTTCAAGCCTGGCTTGCGGGGCTCATTTGACATTGCCACCGCCAGAGCGGTCGGGAAAATCGATGTGATTGCGGAGCTGGCGCTGCCGTTCTTAAAGACCGATGGACGATTGTTGGCCCAAAAGTCGCAAGGTCAGCTCGAGCAGGAAAAGAGAAGGGCCGGCACTGCTTTGCCAATATTAGGTGGTGAGTTGGAAGAGGTAGTGATACCGAATGTGGAGGCACTGGAAAAAGCTCATGTCGTTTTGATCGTTCGCAAGAGATCCGATACGCCAAAGCGGTTTCCGCGAACACCGGTACAGATCAAGCGAGCGCCGTTGGCTGATTGAGCCCAAATTTCGGCTCAGTGCCAGCTGTCCTTTTCCGGTGATTTAACGGTGCCCATGTTCGGGCTAAAGTCTTCTGTCAGCAAAAGGGGAAACAACACATTGTTTTCTTCGTGAATGTGCAAGTGCAGGTCGGCTTCAAGCCCTCTAAGCGCTTGCAGCATGAATTTGTAGCTGTTGCCGACGTCGGGTGGAAAGGCATATTGATTCGTCAGGTCTCGAATCTTTTTCATCGCATCGGCTGCCGATTGATTTCCAGCTTCGATTATTTGTACTAGCGTCTTTACGTCGGTTGCGCGATTATGACTGGTCTCTCTTTGCAGTCCGGGATTTCGACAGAGCGGAAAGAGCAGCCGTTCGTCATTGAGAACATGAATTCCGAGCTCCATCGTCAAATTTCGAAAGATGTCTCGGATGACTGATAACTCCGGGTGCGTTTTCGAGTAACTTTTTCGCAGGCTGTCGATGACTGTTAGCAGCCTGGGAAGCTCACGTTTCAAGAAAAGATTATGAGTGCTGTCGATATGGTCGACCAGATGAGCTAAAGTCTGTCGCGACCAGTCCGAGTGCATCAAGTGACCCGGAAATTCATCGAGATCGGTTAACTCTTGCACCAACTCATCGACATCGATGCCTCTTGAAGAGCAAGAGACACTCAGCGATTCCTTTCCACCACAGAAGTAATCGATGCCGTATCGTTCGAAAATTTTGGCCCGATCCAGACGCTCTCTCACCAGGTCTCCGACTAATCTGCTGGTGATATTGACGGTTTCCATGTTCGCGTCGGGTTCCTTCGAATCCACCATGATTTGACCAGGCCGAATGACGCGATTGGCGCGTTCACCTACCATTTTGACTGGACGCGCCAAAAACCGCATCCCTCGAATTGGTTACGCAGTAAGAGTCTAAGTTAGAACTGGAACCTATGCCGGAGCGCCTTCCATCTCTGCAATGCGCCAGCCTTCGGCGGATGCCTGGATCTTAGCTTCGTCATATCCTTGATCGACCGTCAGTTCGAGCAGTCGTCTTTTGCTGCCGAAGATATACTTGGCACGATTTACCAGAGCTGTAACATCGATGTAGTCATGGGCGAATATTACGTTGTCCAGATGTCTGTACCAATCGTCACCGGCCGGGACAACAATGTCGGCGACCATTCCTCCGACGTCCAGCTGTTCTCGCTCCCTTTGCGCTCGTGGCGGATAGACAATTGAGTACTTCTTCAAGTCCATCCCGAGGCATTCAACCTTTCCGAGGTAAGGAATACTTTGCTCGTCTATTGAAAAACCAATCAAGTTGTAAGCAGCTACTTCTTCCAGCCATACTTCTTGCAAAATCTCGGCAACCGTATTCATGTGCGTCTCTATCCTCCACATTTCAGTTGTCGGCAAATAGGAGACAGCCGGTCTGAACTCCCAGGAATCGTCTGTGTAGAGAACCTCATACTGGTGTGTATGAGCCCAGGCAGTCATCAAGACTCCAACCCAAATGTTGTCCTCTTTATAGACCTGTGCGTAGGTTTGCTTAAACCATTCCTGCCATTCTTCAAAGGAATCATACTGACCGGAGCGTTTTATCAGCCCCTCATTCCATTCTTTTTCATCGGGATGTGGGTCTTCGGCATGGAAAAACTCTGCCCAATAACCGGCAACAGTCGCCGGCTCCAGCAGATGAAAGTCGGCCTTACCGATTTGCTGTTCCCATAATTGCTGGCAAATTTTGATCGATTCTTCGCAGCGTGAGTAAGGATTGGAATCCTGAAACTGCTCGTTATGTCTGACCCAATCTATCCCTGCTCTAATTAAGTACGCTGGAAGCATGAAGCCCAGTATCCCCTTTACAGCTCGCCTGTCCGCCTTTATCGCCTTATACCGCTTGAAGGGTAAGACATAACAATCGTACCCGACTTTTGGCTCAGATTTATCTGCTGCCAGGCGATAAATCTCAATCTGTCACTTCCTGGTTCATTGCCCACGAACGGATAGCTGGAAGTCTACTTGCCAGCTCTGTCCGCTCGCGAGCTTTACTTGCCAATTCGGAATCAGGCAAGACCCCTGATAAACGCGCTCGAAGCCGGCTTCCGAGTTCGAAACTGTATAAACCGGATAACGCCAAAGATCGCCGGTTTGGGACCAAGACAAAACCAGTTTTACTCCCAGCCAATCATCTGCGATTCCGGTCGACGAAATCTGCTCAACCGTACCTTGCGATTTCAGTTTTGCTGAAGCGTACTGTTTCCCTG
>CAZSNX010000607.1:0-2978 GCA_964607945.1 uncultured Candidatus Obscuribacterales bacterium | reverse complement strand
TCCGAGCATACGGTGCACTCTGGTGACACAACACAGTCTGTCGCGCGCGCCCACCTCGGATCTGGTGCGACAGATGCGCAGGTTCAGAGTCATGCACGTGAGATTGAACGTGTTAATCACCTGCGCAACACCGAGCCATTGCGTGAAGGACAAGTCCTCACGTTGCCTGGTCACACGCTAGACGGCGGTTACGTAACCAAGGATTCCGCCGGTGCATTGCATACTCGCTGGCAAGAGGGAAGCGAGCGCGTAGAAGGGTCCAATGGCACCGGCTATGTTCGTCATCCGGCTGCAGATGGCGGATACACTCAGCACAATTGGGGGCGATTACCTGAGAACAATTACGACGTTACGCGCACCGCTGATGGGCACTATCTGATAGCTGACCGCCCCGGAGATGTGCCCAGAGAATCGACGACTCCAAACGATCAACGCGTGGAACACGCGCGATTGAACGATCTCGCTGAGTCCAGAATCAGCAATCCTGACGACTTGGCGCAATTTCGCTCCAACATGGCTCAATTCGAGCAACGTGCTCACGATCAACACTTACCGCCAGAAGAAGTCGCTCGCACATATCAACAAATTGAGCGTTTGCTTGAGCACAGCGGGCGAAGTCCGGTACCGGAGAACAGGAGAATCGAGCTTGCTCAACAGGTAATGGAACAAGCTGCAAATCCAACTACCATAGATCAGGGCTATCACAGCACTTGCAATGTCGCCGCGGTCGAATCACGCCTCTACACTCGCAACCCATCAGAAGCTGCTCGAATGGTAACCGAGGTCGCTACTACCGGACAGTTCACTACTCGCGACGGCACGGTGGTAACTCCGCCGGCTAATAGCATTAGACCTGATTCGGAAGCGGCTGTTCATCCACCTGATTACAATGCACGCTCTTACGCGAGCCAAATTTTCCAAGTAACCGCTGTCAATATGCACTATCAAAGCAATCCTTACGTATACACCGACGCGCGCGGACATCAGCACACAGTACCTGCTGGTGGTATGCGTTACGAGCAGCGTGCTCATGTAGCACCGCCCGATACCGGCGAACGGTTGATCGATACTACCAGGCGGCCTCCACGAGTGGTCGAACGTACCCCGGAACTCAGTGAAGATCAGATCGCACGGATCAACAACAGGCTTACCGGCGAATCCGGGCACGACATGATAATCGGGCACCGCGATACACTGTCCGGCGATGTAAATGGATCGACCGCAATCACCAGCGAGCAGGAGCTCAACGACCGAATCGCTCAGGCTGCAAGAGACGGCAAACTCCCTGTTATCGTCAGAGTAGAAGCAGGGAATCAACCGTGGTTTCATGATTCCGGAGGCGGCACTGCTGGTGGATCCGATGGCGCCCATGTCGTTTGCGTAACCGGGTACGAAGAGGGGCCACCGGCTCGCGTTCAAGTAGATAATCAGTGGGGAGAACAATCGGACCACCTCGGCAGTCGTAGCATGTCAGTGCACGATCTCTATCAATCCATGCGTGTTCCGGATAACTCGGATCAGTTAGCTCAGCTACAAAGAGATGTTGACTACGATCGCACCCATAATTCGATTGATACTCGCAAAGAGTTTGAGCTACTTCGTCTTCGGCATAATCTTCCTTCTGATGACCCGAATTATTTGAATGAAGCTGACTACAATCGGCTGGTCAACGAACAAATCCATCAGTCCGGCATGAGGTGGGCCCAGCAGCGAAAAGACGGGCACTTGAATCAGTCCGAGTATGATAATGGACGTCGCGAACTTGGCGATATAGCCCGCAGCCAGTCCTTTGACCGGCGACTGGATATTATCGAGCGATGTCATACTTCCGGTGTAGTTAACGACAGTGAGTACGATGCATCTATCACTAATGCCATCCGAGATTCCAGGCGCAAATGGGCTGAGGAAGATCACAACGGAACCGGCGACAGAGGGGAAAGACGCCGAACCAGGGCGGCACTGGATAGAATGCTGAACGCCCTGCCGGCAGACAGGAGACAGACAATCATTGCCAATTCCCGGGAATAGACCGGAAGTTCTTGATTAGCAACAATTTCGACCCAGCTCCCCGAGAGCCCCCTAAAATATTAGGTGGAAGCATAGGCTAGACCGTGACATTAAATATGCGTGTCACAAGCCTAATTTTTCCACTGGTCCTGTAAAAGAGTCAGGCAAGGGTTAAAACTTTGCCCCTTTAGCCTTCGGGGGAGGTTTAGGTGAAACTCCAATTAACACCCTACACAAGATCTGAGGAATGGGAATGACTGCACAAGAGAACAAGGTCGAGCAGAGTACCGAGAGTCGAAGCGACTCGACGTCCAAGTCATCGGAAGCGATGGTTAAGGAGTCTGAGGCAGGAAAGGTCGATCTCGTTGCAGGAATCAAAAAGGCGATCGAATTACTTAAGAATGGCGGACGTAGCGGAATCACCAATGAATTCGGCAAACCACTGATACTTGGTGAAAGTTCTGAGAACAGAGCAAAAGGTTCTGGAGATGGGCAAACCAGCAAGAAGTTTCTAAGTGGTGAAATCAAAGCAGTAAAGTCGCAGATCACCGGAGAGATTAAGATTCCATCCTCGGTTCAAAGAGCCGGAGAGTCAGGAAACTGGCAAAACCCTGCATCCACATTGCCAGAGGTTGGCATCGGTGACAAGGTTGATCCGAGAAGTTTGACTCTGCCTGACAAGAGTATGGGTGATCAAGCCGTAGACCCGAGAAGTTTGACTCTGCCGGATAAGGAAGTAATAGACCACGTTATTGGTAGCTCCACCAACAACGCTGCCGACTTTCAGATCCCTGAAAGCGTTAGGGAAATGGCTAAAAGCATAACCGAAGGGCGAATCGGGATTCCGGAGTCTGCCGGCGACGTCGGTGGCACCGTTAATGACATTGCCGCTGCCTTGCAAGAGCAAGAACTGAAAGATGCAATCATGAAGGTTGGAGCAGCAATCGTCGATGGAGTTTCGCGCATTCCGG
>CAZSNX010000606.1:2760-2981 GCA_964607945.1 uncultured Candidatus Obscuribacterales bacterium | reverse complement strand
GTTTTTTGAGAAACGTGAGCCTCTATTTGTGGGGCCGACAAAAGTGGGAATGGGACTACTCGGTAGATAGTTTCGCGATTCGTTTGCTTGCTCATAAGCATTTGGTTTTGATCTCGTCTGTAACTTGGAGCGCACAGAGCCCACGAATTGGATGTAGCACTACATACGGTGCCGTTAAAGTGATGAATTCTGTGATTGAACTCGTGCAACACTAAGAGTGG
>CAZSNX010000606.1:0-2750 GCA_964607945.1 uncultured Candidatus Obscuribacterales bacterium | reverse complement strand
CTTGGTAATACTCACACCCTGCTTACTCCCCAATCGATTACTGACACATTTCGATCAATTTAGGGTAAACTTGTAGTCATCTACAGGCATCCCCGGTTTTCTATCAGTTTTGATTTGTGGCGGTTCGCTCAATCGCCTGCACGTAAGACTGGCTTGCAATGAAAAGGAAAGTATTTCATCTGCCTGAGATTACGGAAGAACGCCTCAGGCTAGTAGTAGAGGCTTCTCCTAGCGGTCTTATCATGGTAGATGAGAATGGAAAGATTGTGCTTATCAACTCGCAGGTTGAGCATCTGTTCGGCTATAGGCGCGAAGAACTAATCGGGCAGTCAATCGAAGTATTAGTTCCCAAGGCGGTCAAACGAAAACATCCTGCATTGCGAAAGAAGTTCATGGGTCAACCAACGGCAAGAGCGATGGGTGCCGGCAGGGACCTGTACGGCGTCCGCAAGGATGGTGTAGAAGTTGCAATCGAAATTGGTCTGAGCCCCTTGATTTTAAATGAAAGACAGTTCGTTCTTACTTCGGTAGTGGATATTACCGAGCGCAAGAGATTGGAAGAACAGCTGCAGGCTCATGTCATCGAATTGAGGAATTCCCAAGAAGAATTGGTGAGAGTTAACGAAGAATTGGAATGTAGAGTAGAAGATCGTACACGGGAGCTCGTACAACTTAACAAAGATTTGTTGGCAGCAAAAGATCAAGCTCAAAGCGCATCTAGACTGAAGTCTGAATTCGTCGCCAATATGAGTCACGAGATACGCACGCCGATGAACGCCATCATCGGAATGTGCAACATCCTGCTAAAGACAGAGCTGAATGACAGGCAGAAATCTTACGCTACCACCGTAAAAGATGCCGGAAACGCCTTGCTTACGATTATTAATGACATACTAGATTTCAGCAAAATTGAAGCTGATAGGCTTGAACTACAGGAGTTGGCGTTTGACCCGATCAGAATGGTCGAATGCGCTTGCGATCTGCTGAGCGTGCAAGCTAGAAGTAAGCAATTGGAATTGATGTCCTTTGTCGACCCTGGTTTACCGGAGCTCTTAGTCGGAGATCCTGAGAGACTTCAACAGATATTGATTAACTTGATGTCCAATGCAATCAAGTTTTCTGAGAAGGGAACCGTCGTAGTTCGAGCAGTCTTAGACGGAGCCGAAAACGACCAGGACTTCATAAAATTCTCGGTTGCAGACCAGGGCATGGGTCTAACAACTGAAGAACAAAGCAAGTTATTTCAACCCTTCGTGCAAGCGGATGGATCAATCAATAGAAAATTTGGTGGAACGGGACTTGGATTAAGCATCTCCAAGCGTCTTGTCGAATTGATGGGTGGAACCATTTGGATTGAGAGCACGAAAGGGTTTGGTTCGACCTTTAACTTCCGGGTCAAGCTTAGACGAGCTGCTAAGCCCGCCTTGCCGATTGCTTCAGATTCTCTTCGTAACGCCCGCATTTTAATAGTAGATGACGATTTGAATGCTAGACACATAATTCACAGCTATATTCTCTCGTGGGGGTTGAGAAACGGAATGGCCAAAGATGCCAGAGAAGCTCTGGCACTACTGCGTACAGCTCAAATCGACGGAAATCCGTATGACATCGTTCTGATCGATTTGGTAATGCCAGGTATGAGCGGCCAAGAGCTTGCAGCAGAAATCCTGAAGGATTCTCAGATATGCAAAACAAGTATGATTCTTCTTACCGCATACGACGCAGCTGGATTGGGGATTCAATCAATTGAGCAAGGATTCAAGGCATACTTGACCAAGCCTATCAGAAAGTCTCAACTGTTCAATTGCTTGATAGAGACACTGGCCGGAACAACTCACATAGCTAAGTCGGCACTGGACAGTAACATTCAACCTGCGAGCGTGAAAGGCACCAATCGGCAAGAATTGATTCTAATTGCGGAAGACCAGCTTATAAATCAGCAAGTCCTGCGAATTTATTTGGAAGAACTTGGATTCTCATCGCACGTAGTCACCAATGGTGGTGAAGCTGTAAGCGCCGTTGCTAGCCAGGAATATGCCTTGGTTTTAATGGACTGTCAGATGCCCGAAATGGACGGGTTTAGTGCTACAAGAGCTATCAGGCAGTCCGAGGCGGGGACTGGAGCCCGCATCCCCATTATCGCCGTGACAGCACATGCGATGAAGGGTGATAGAGAAAACTGCCTAGCAGCAGGAATGGATGACTACATCTCAAAACCGATTGAGCCGGGCGAGCTGAAATCGCTCTTGGAGAAGTGGCTACCACTAGCACAGGCAATTGCAGGTGACATCAATATAGGACGCGCTAGCATGCCGATTGATCTAGATCTCGTGCGCATCCGATATGGTGCAGATCGTCTCTCCAGCCTCATAGAGTTATTCAAAAGCGAGTCGGAAATGTTGCTGGAGAAGATCAGGAAATCACTTGATGAACATGATATCGCCGGAATTGTGGCCAACGTCCACGGGCTGAAGGGAATTTTCGCTAGCCTGTATGTAGAAGAGATGCAAGCGAACTGCACTAGAATTGAAGACTCGGTTCGCGCAGGAAATATAGAACAGGCACGTCATTTGTTTGCCATTCTTGATTCTCAATACTCTGATTTAAAGAGATATTTGGAAACTCGAACTGTATCAAAGTCCGATGGGCGTAAGCACGGGTAAGTGCTGAACGTCAAGGCTCTTGAGCTGGTGCTAGCTTTTACCTCGAATCATTTCCCGGGCTAATTGAGTATCCATCAGTTCTCGATT
>CAZSNX010000605.1:0-2983 GCA_964607945.1 uncultured Candidatus Obscuribacterales bacterium | reverse complement strand
GACCAAATGGTGCGGCGCACGCAGAGACCGGTTGACTCTGAGGCAGCAGCAATAGCTGAGCCTAAGAACGAGAAGCAACCGGAAAACCCGAAAGAACTGTCCGAACTCGAGAGCAAGCGGCAGTCCGCTCGCCTCGATGCTGGGCAGCAAGCCGATGCGCTGCGCAATTGGGAGTCGGAAGGAGGTCGAGTGGTCGACGACGACTCGACCGACAGTAACCTGCCGCCTCTGCCCGGTGCCGTCAAGAGGCGTCCGTCATCTGTTTCAAGCAAGGATGATTCGGAAACGGATCGCTTGTGGCTCGACTTAGGCGGCGAAGGCTAGTGTCAGTCACTGCCGGCGGTGCCAGGTTCAATCCAGAATAATAAGCAAGGTACGCAGTTCTCTTCGTGGAGCAGGCTTTCCTTCGGGAAGGCCCGCACCCAATTCGATAGTGTTTTGCCGGTGATTTTTCCGGCATCGGAGGTTTCCATGGCCAGCAAGTTCACGAAGCCGTCGTCCGCTTTCTCCACTCTCACTGCTGTCGAGCAGCAGCTCGTTCTGGCGACCTGGGAAGCAGCCAAGCAGTCCTATTCGCCGTACAGCAAATTCCCGGTCGGGGCGGCGATCCTGGCCGAAAATGACAGCGGCGAGCAGAAGGTGTTCACCGGCTGCAACGTCGAAAACGCCAGTTATGGAGGGACCATCTGCGCCGAACGCACCGCCGGTGTGAAAGCGGTCTCTGAAGGTTACCGCAAGTTCGTTACCGTGGCGGTAGTCTGCGCGAAGATTCCCGGTGGCCCGCCCTGCGGATTCTGCCGGCAGTTTCTCTGCGAGTTCGGCGGGTACACGGCTGATGTCTTGACCGTGCAGAACGCCGCCAACGACACCTGCCGCTGGACAATGGACGAGCTTCTGCCCGATTCGTTCGGACCGCATTCGTTGCATTAAGAAGTCTTTTCGGAGAGCGGGACCCTGCATTAGTCCCGCTCTCCGAGAGCTTTTCTCGATTTGTGAAGCACGATAGAAGATAGTAAAAACTTCGTAAAACAAGACCGGTTGGGATGCAACGCCTGTGATTGAGCGAAGATGCATCCACCTTTCTGAGCCGATCTGGTGAAGGATGATGCGCCGTCCGGTCGTTCAAGCGCTCTTAAGCCTGCCTGCCGAGTTCCCGTTGGGCGTATTCCTCGGCGGAGCTGGTGTCGAAAATGGTCAGCAACCACAACGCACCGCATTTCTCACCGAGCACCAACTTGCTGCCGGGCGGAACCGGACAGCCCTCGTCCGACTGGCGTAACTGCCATGACGGAGCTTCGGTGGCGATATAAATCTTGTCAAAGCTTTTTGCGGCCTTGATGATCCGGGCTCTCACCGCTTGCGGAATCACGCCGGTAAATTCGGCGATGCCGCTGGCGGTTAGCTCGAAACAGTCGTAGTAGTAGTTGTAGTACGTGTGCCGGCTGTTTACGAGCCGATCGACAGCTGCTTTCAATGGCTGCAAGACATTTCCCAGAGCTTGCCCGAAAAGCGGCGGGCTGAATTGGTAACTGTATTCCGGCGCGTTCGTTTGTGAAGCCTTTTGGATGGTGCACTGCATGATGCACCGGTTCTGTTCCAGGGTGAAAAGCGCCAAAAGAGGCAGTCCTGCCTCGCTGTCCGGCGCAGACTTGCGCAGGTCGAGCAGATCCGGGTGGATGCGTTCATAGCGCTCGTCGAGCTTGCTGCGGGCCAGCTCGAGCTTCAGTTCGGTGATTCGCGCGCTCAGTATCTCCGTCTTGCTCTTGGTTGCGTTGGTGGCTGTTTGGACCAACTGCTTATAGCGCCTCTCGAGAGTGGAGATCTCTGAATCCATCTGGGCCTTTGAAGTGTCGACCAATCTGGTGTGCTGGTTTTCCGCTTCGCGGCGAACTTGCTGTTCGATGGCCAGCAAGTTGGCAGTCGCCAGCTCGAGGTTGAGATCGGCAGAGCTCACATCTGCCCGGTGCCGACACTTAGCCTTGTTGAGTCCGGTGTTGAGATCGTATTGAAGCTTGTCGAGTTCGGTCTCCAGTGCAAGATTGAGCACCTTGATCGCTTGCGCGATCTGCTTGAGCTCGGTGTGGGCGAGCAATGGCGACACAGGAGCGCGCTTCTCTCGAAAGGAGGCCGTCAGCTCTTCGAAATCGAATGCGCTGCGTGTCTTGGAATCCAGGAGAGCACGAGCACTGTTCAAGCGCTCTTTGCGTTGGGCTGACGACTCCGCTTGCAGATTCGCAAGCTTGTCACAGAGGGTATCCGAGTCGGCAAGTTGCTGCGAGCCGACCTCTCCCCAGCCGAAGTACCTTCGAACGAATCGCTTGAGGAATCTCGGAAGCATGTGAGGATCCTTTCGCTTTTGCGGATTATTGGCCGAAGCTGCCGGAAACACATCCAGCAGGCGTCAATCGAAACAGTCGACACTCTCGTGGCGTGTAAAGAGCTTGAACCGGCTGCAGAGTCCTATGCTTGGTGCGTTGTAGCGCTTGAATGTCGACTGAGGAAATCTGATTTCAGGTTATCCAACAGGCTTTTGAGAATTCAAAGCTTGACAAGCCTTGAATGGCAAAAAGTGAGAAGACCCGGCTGACCCGGGCCTTCTCTCAACTCGTCAAGAAAGGATTAATGCTAGCTCTGAAGAATCTCAAGTGTCTTGGACATCTTGTCGACGTATTGCTGCAAGCTTTTAATTGATGAAGCTATAGTTTCAGGATTTTGAGATTTCGCATGTGCGTCGATGCGCGCTTGTTGCGCTGCCTGAATCTCTTCGTGAGACTTGCCTTCCTTCTTCATGCTTGAGTGCACTTTGCCGAGCTCTTCAATTGACGATTTCAGGTCGGGGCTCAAATGCTGTCTGGCATCGTCGATCTTTGTCTTGATGTCTTTGTCTGTTACCAGATCCGCGCCGGTAGGCTTAACCGCCTGGGCATCGCCAACCTTCGGCTGTGCCTGCGCATTCACGCCGCGCCAGGCCATGTACCCCAGC
>CAZSNX010000604.1:0-2990 GCA_964607945.1 uncultured Candidatus Obscuribacterales bacterium | reverse complement strand
GCGCGGTTCCGATGTGAATCTTGCTTGCAGACAGATATGGCGGTCCGTCATGAAGCACAAATTTATCGCGGTCGCGGCGAAGCTGCAAATTCTTCTCGTAAATCTTCTGGTCATCCCACTTCTTTTGAATCTCTACTTCCCGTACAGCCGAGTTGGCTTTCATCGGGAAGTCGGTTTGGGGCAGGTTAACGCTGTAAGATTTCTCGGTGGTGTTCTTCATAAAGGCTCCGTAGCTATCTGACAAAAAACCAGCGCTTTTGCGCTGGCCCGGGTCGTTCTACTGATGGAACAGGCGGCCAGCTTTAGCGACCACTAATAATGGTCGCCACTCGTCCGAAAATAATCGGAGACTCAATATCTCTCGCTGACTTTTGCATAAGCCTAAATCTAACAACAATCCGGCTAAGAAGACAACAGAGTGACCAGTATTGTTACGGGCGAAGCTTGCTAATTTCACAGCCGTGTATCATTGGTGGACTCTCAGCAGGAGCTAAAGTTCAATTCCAATGGAAAAAACCACCGAAACGGCAATCAAAGCCGCCAGAGAAGCCGGAAGTCTGATGCGGGAGCGGCTCGGAAAGATTCGCGACATCGACTACAAGGGCGCCTTCAACATCGTAACGGATGTTGACAAGGGTGCCGAGCGAATTATTCTTGACATTTTGCAGTCCGAGTTTCCGGGCTACAGCGTGTTGGCGGAAGAGGGTGGTGCTTCCAGCTCCGGGTCTGAGAAACGTTGGCTGATTGACCCGTTGGACGGAACCACAAATTTTGCTCATAGTTACCCATTCTTTTGTGTCTCAATTGGTTTGGAGGATGCCGGTAGAATTGTCTCAGGGGTGGTCTACAACCCGATAGCCGATGAGATGTTCTGGGCGGAAACCGGCAAGGGAGCCTGGCTCAATCAACAGCAACTCAGGGTCTCTAAAGTGAGCCAACTTTCTGAGAGTCTGTTGGCTACCGGGTTCCCTTACGACACGGCAAAGTCTCTTGATGACAACATGGCGCGGTTTGTGACTCTGACCAACCTTTCGCATGGCGTTCGGCGTGATGGGGCCGCCGCTCTCGATTTCTGCTTTGTTGCAGCCGGTCGTTTGGACGGTTTCTGGGAAGCGAAGTTGTCGCCCTGGGACATGGCTGCCGGTTCGATAATAGTTACGGAAGCCGGTGGCGCGATTACGGATTTCGCCGGCGGACCTTTTGATGTCTCTAAGCCGGCAGTATTGGCCACCAATGGTCTGATTCACGAAGAGGTCATCGCAGTGTTGAACAAGCTGGACAACACAAAGCTTGTTGCAGCTGAGCTTGATTAGACTGGATCTAGCGTAAGCTCGAGTGGTTGCTTCAAGCTTGCACTTATTTTAGAAGTAGGACCAACCTCAAATTTAGAAGGTCTCTTACTGTCTATTTTTGAGCTTGGGAAATTCTGTCTCAGGCGATAGAGTGAAGTAACGCATTTGAACCTCGTTGGCATCTGCCGGCTTTCGCTGCATTTCTGCCAATCTGCTCTCGATTATGCTGGCGTGGTTGTTGGCTTCAGCGGCCTCGCTGAACAGGGGGGAGCCAGCTATATAGCCGCCTTTGCCTATGTTCACGAGCGGTCGGAGATATCCTCGATCTAGCCAGTTGCCAAGTCTTCCATTCAAGAGGGTGTGCGGAGCGAATCCCAGTGCCATGTCCGAGGCCACACCAAGAGTGGAATTTCCGAGCCATTCTGCAGTCGATTTGTGATTGCCGAGCAGAAGTTCGCGACTACCGTTCAATCCGAACGAACCAAGTGCGCCGTACCCGAAACTAGTGGCAAAACAGCCGACTCCAGCGCCTTTGGTTGTATCAAAAACAACCGAGCGACCATAACTCGACAGAAAGTCGCCGAAGTTGTCGTACTTTCCGTTGCTGTAGTCTGCTGCGCTGTGGATGCCGCGGTAAACCAGTGATCCCGCAAGAACCGTACCTCCATCTACCAGTGCGTTGGCAGCCAGATTGCGAGCCACCAACCCGCGCATCGAGTTGATTGCAGCTCGATATTGGGTATTGCCCAGCACGGCACCGGTCAGAGGGATATGACTCGTCATGCGGGTCCACCGTGAGAGACCTTCCTTATGCGCCAATTGCTTGAGGCCTTCCCTGCCCATTTCTGCTACTGCCTTGCCGTATGCCATTGTCCCTTCTTTAGCTGTCACCTTAGCTAGGTCAGCTCCTACTTTCGAAGCTAGACTTGCGGCCACTTCTTTGGTGACAATTTGTCCTCCAACGCGGGTCAAGGCCGTTCGCGCTAATGCAGCAGCACCGCCGGAAGCTCCATCAATGGCGCCCCACAATGGCATATCCCAGGAAAGCTTCTCCCCGAATACTAAGGTCTTGATACCGGTGTAGGTGGCGGCGCCGGCAGCTCCACCTACGGCAATTGCTCCCGGTCCTGTCCATCCCGTCAGGATTGCTGCGCCGGCGCCGACGGCGATCGAAACTCCATCACACAACAACTCCTTGCAAAGACCGCAGGTGGCAGTCCAAACCTTAGACCAGGTAGACGGCTCCACTGCAGCTTCTTTCACCTCCGCAAATTTTACGGATGGTCTGAGCGTAAACGCATTGTCTGCTGACTCTACTTCCGCCAGTAACGCTTGTGCTCGATCGTAGTTTCGATTGGCAATCTCGAATCGTGCCAGGCAAATTCTTGTAAATGCCGCTGCATGATCGAGCTGATCGTAAGCGTCCAAGAGCACCCGCTGAGACTTTCGGTATTCGGGATTTAACTCTTGTTGAAGTTGAGCGATCAATTCTTTCTGGTTCTCCTGCATGAGCTTACGATCGATCTTGTCTGCCGCTTTTACTGCAGCCTCAAGTGCGTTTCGCACCCCTTCGATATCTTCTTTGTCTGCCAATCGTTGAACTTCACTTAAGTGAACAAATGGATTGTCGAACTTTTCTGGCGGTTTGCCCTCGTTTCTCGCCTTTTGCAAAAGCTCTTCAAAATGCTTGTCTCCCTT
>CAZSNX010000603.1:0-2991 GCA_964607945.1 uncultured Candidatus Obscuribacterales bacterium | reverse complement strand
GAGCAGTAAGGCTCTTTGCTAATAGCCTGTTGCAGCCGCTCCGACAAGTTTCGTTCTGCCAAGTCGGCACTCTCGCAGGTATCGCGCAGTTCCTTCTCCCAGGCCTCAGTTCTGGCAGCGATCAGCCTGCTGAGCGCATTACCAGCCAGCACATTGTTCATGGCGATTGATACATCCGAGCCGGACAGCCCGTTCGTCTGCCTGAGCATTACTTTGAGCCCGTCAACCAGGCGGCAGAGCTCCACACACATCGGTCGCAGGCGAAGGTAGAAATCGTTTACCGCTTGCCGTTGCGTCAAGAAGCTGGTGCGTGCGTAAGATTGTTGATCTTTGATCACGTCGACAGCGGGACGATGCCGTTCATTTTCGGCAGCTTGCAGTATCGCCGCTTGCAAGCGCTGCCGATACTGCGGCTCGTTGAGGTCACACTTGGCGCGCTGATAGCAGGCCAATGCAGTACCGAAAGACAGATCTTTGAGCATCGATATCGCAACTTTCCTGCAATCAGCGCGCGCATTGTTGGCCTCCTGGAAAACGCGCATGGATTCCGGCTCAGCCTGACTTCAAGCAAAGCGGCCTGTCAATATCAATTAAATCTGGCTGAATTACCCATCCAATTAGAGCTTCCAATGCCTGATGTAGACACTATCGCGCTAGCTCCCGCGAGCCGCAGCAACCAAGAAAGGATGGTCAATTCGAGTCAAACGATAACTAGCGAGAACTCGTGCTAATACCCCAAAATTACCGAGGGTTGCTGTGACTTCCCACTCCAAAATACTCATCGCACGCTGTCACCGATGATTCAATTCACAGTATGACAAGTCCGTACGAATGGCTGGAAAACTTGCTCAACCGAGCGCCCCACCATTGATCGATTGCAACTACAACAAACGAACTGAGAATCAGGAACGAACTAGGCTTCCCAGATTCCGTAACCGACGACACAACTAAACAGAGACACACCCAGGCAAACCGCCATCACAGTTACCAGGTGAGCAGCAATTCCGACGACCGCGCCGGCTAAGCACATGCCGCCGAAAACAAACCAGAGGGCTGAGTTGAGTGTCTTTTGAACCGGCGCCCAATCGTTAGCTTGTTCATAGTCGTAACTACTATTGGAAGCCATTTGAGGCCAGGACATGGATCCGGCAATGAAAGCTACGCCGGAACCGACAAGTGCGGCAAGCGTTGCACAGAATTGAACCGGTGCAAGAAACCATCCAAAGGAAAAGGAGATGCCGGTAACAGCCAGCAGAAGTCCGCAAACTATAAACCAGAGAGTCGTGTTTAAGGAGAGTTGTCCCTGAACCGACTCGACAACCGACTGAGGCTTGACGGCTGCCTTGTGCTCGACGACATGACTGTGCGTCGGTCTGGTCTTAAAGACGCTGCTCGAGTGCATTGTCGCAGTCAGGACGTCGTTTTTCGAGCTGTCCATTTGAACTGACATAAGTTGACCCCCGTCAATACTTTCCAGCCATTGCAGGCCGTCTTTATTCTCCCAGTGCCGTCGTTTTGCTCTGTCCATCAGCCGGCCGCTGAAGGACCAAATCGTATCGTTACTACGGGAAGATTACAAAAGGGTATATGCAAACGAGCATCAAGAGTAGGATCGGTTGCAATCTATTAAGAACAATTAGAGTGGGATTAGCCCCACTCTAACTTTTCTCTTTTGCACAGTTTGTGAATCCGGACTACGGAAGCTCTTTGGCGGCAGGATCGAAACGACGCAAGATTCTACCCGGATGAAACTCGGAACGATTACCGTCCTTGTCGACCACGATTACTTTGCCATTACTGTCCACTACTGCTTGCGAACCGTTTCGAGTGGCAGCATCGGCCTCCCCCTCAGGAACAGTCGTGCTGGTAACGCTGCCGTCCTTGTGTTTGGTTTCGGTCGTAACTGACTTATCCGGGTTGATGCGAAGCGTCTGAAGCCCGTCGGGCAAAGATACTATCTTTGTGAGGTCACCGTACTCCTTAACCTCAGTCTTATCGGTGAGAGTCTCGGCGAGTTCCTTTTGCTGACCAATCAGATAGCCTTTACCTGAGCAAGCTTCATCAATTGCATTTTCGCTGCGCTCACTCCTGTCTGCCGTTTGACGCTCATTACTTTCAAGGCATGTCTCAGTAGGCATCTCGCATCCTCCTATCCCGACCTTTTCGCCCCTTGAATTCCTGCAATCGTCTACGAAAAGTCCGAACAAAATAGGCCGGGCAGATTACACGACCCTAATCGCAGCGCCAGAGAAACACCCGGAAGCGCTTTGTCCACGGAGTTTTCAGGACTTCACATCGGCGAGCCTCGAGGATCAACTTGTGATAAAGCGCGACAGCCTTCCTAAATACTTTGACCTCTGTTTTACCTGCTCGACCTAAGCTGTCTTCCGAACCCAATCGTTACGGATTCGATTACCTTTCGGACAACCTCCCAAACCAGCACTCGGCACAGCGCAAGCTGCTGCCGGCAGATTCAAATGGTCAAATCTCTCGATAACGTTATAGAAAAGACTGTCGGAATATATTTATCGACAGCCCATGCGGCTTGCATTCAGGGCAACTCAAAACTGGCTAAAAAGCTGTACAGACGAGCAGTGACGCTTGTTCGCAAGACAGTTGACGGCAACAACTACTTAATCTCCATCCTAGTTGGGCTGAGCTCTGTCTACCTAGCAGAACGACGTCCCCGTAAGTCAGAGCAATTACTTTTGAGAGCCCAGGAACTCATGAAGACTAGCAACAATGAGAACTCAGAGCTCTACTGCGAAATCAACTTATTACTTGCCGAGTGCTACGCCATGCAGCAGCGATTCGGACTTTCAAAAATGTGCGTACAAAATGTTCTGGCTCGTTGCAAACAGAAGATGACAGTAAACAAGTCGCATCTGGCATACAGGCTAACTGCCGTAGGGCGAGCATACTTCCAAAACGACGAACTAGATTCGGCAAGCGAACTGATAAGAGAATTGATTCAACTTCAAAACCAGTTAA
>CAZSNX010000602.1:0-3008 GCA_964607945.1 uncultured Candidatus Obscuribacterales bacterium | reverse complement strand
GGAGCTGTTGAAGTTCACGGCGGAATTAATGATGAATGGCGAAGTACTCGAGTTGGCAGGAGAGAGGTACAACCGGGATGAGGACCGGGATTATTATCGGTGGAGTAGCCAGAAAGGCTCTGGGCTTCTGCTAGGACAGAGGGTGTCGCTGGAGAAACCACGGGTAAGAACGAATCATGGACGGGATCGGTCTCGGAGACCGGATATGCGTTGCCGCGGTGGGAATGGACAAGAATGGCAAGAAGAATGTTTTGGGCTTTGAGCAGGGTTCCACCGAGAACTCTGGAACGTGTCGAAAGCTGCTCAGTAACTTGATTGACAGAGGAATACTGGAGGCCGATGGAGGCTATCTGTTCGTAATAGACGGCGGCAAAGGGCTTCTAAAGGCAATCAACGAAGTCTTCGGCAACCGGGTCGAGGTACAGAGATGTACAGAGCACAAGAAGAGAAATGTTGAAGACCAGCTGCCTAAACACTTACACAAATGGTTCAGGCAAAAATTTGCAGCAGCCTTCAGCAAGAAGACTCACAAAGAGGCTGAGAAGGCATTCGTGAATCTCCGCAGGGAGCTGGAGAAAGCTGGCTACTCGAAGGCGGCACAAAGCTTGCTTGAAGGTTCAACTCAAATGTTGACGCCGCACAAGCTCGGCATCACAGGCGCGTTACATCGATCATTGTGCACGACCAACTGCATCGAATCGCATTTTTCTGCCGGTCGTTATTACATGCGAAACGTCAAAAGATGGCGGAATGAAGAGCAGCGAGACCGCTGGCTGGCATCTGGACTACTGGAGGCAGAAAAGAATCTACGCAGCGCGCCTGGATATTCGCAGATCAAGAAGCTAAAAGAAGCTCTCAAGAAAACGACACAACTCACAGCTACAGCCACGAACAGCAAAAAGTAGAAATAGGACCGAAAATCTAAAAAAGCGAACGGGATTAGGTCGTTCAGATGTGGGAGACGTTGAGATTCCCACATCTGAATGACCTAATCCCGTTACTTCAATTGCTCATCCCGTAGACATTTCCTCAAAAGGGTTGATCGAAAATGACAAAAAGAGCTGGAATTCCCTTCCTTTTCCCCGTGCTATCATTCCCGCATGGCCACTTGAGGCTAAGCAATTTCAACCAAATAAATGACAAGGCCGAGAAAAGTGATGGCAGCTACCTCCAGAAAATTTCACAAGGCTTGGCGTCGGTGATGTCTCCATCTGCCGTCATCAAAGGTAGTTCCAGCCTAAGTGCTGTAGCAACGATCAGCCGGTCAAATGGGTCTCGATTGAAGTTAAGCGAATGACCGATCGCAAGGTCGTCAGGCAATAATTCAGTCAGCGTCATGCTTCTGAAATAGAAATTCTCTTTGATCAGTTCTTCAAATGGGGCTGCCAGCTTGATTCTATCCGTCTTTCGCATCAGCTCCGATAGCTCCCATGCAACAACTGACGGAACCCAAATGTGCGTTCCGCTTCCTTCCTGTGCAGATATGAAAGCAGCCAGAACATGCTTGGGCAGCTTGGTTTCTTTGTTAGCTAGATACCAGATCAGCGGGTGAGTGTCAGTTACTAGGAATTTTTCGCTCACAACTCACTGGCAGTCTTGTTGATGGATGCGTCAAAATCTGCCGCCAGTTGCTTGGCTGCATCTTCCAAAGCAGTATCGTCGGAAAGCACAATGATGCCGCGTGCTTCTCTTCTTGGAGTAGCATTCTTCTTGGCGCAGGCACAAAGCCATTCATACTCCTTTTCGCTGAGTAGAACGGCAGCAACCTTGCCATAATCCGTTATCTCGACGGCGCCCGCGCCACTGTTTACCGCTTCAATCAGCGTCGACAATTCATCCCTAGCCTGAGCCTTTCCTATTCGCTTTTGAATCCTGGTAGATGCCATGCCGATTCCCTCGTTCCGTACAAGATATCGTACAACACTTCCAAACACCTGTAAATTTCATCGTAAGGGAAGCACCTCAAGACCAACTCTCATCCAAACGTGCCACCACTTGCGGTAAGTAAGTCAGTAAGTAAGAGCCGCTTGCTGTCATATATGACCCACGGTCACAAAAGACAGGCAAGTTTCAGCTTCACTCGTCGATTTCGGGAGAGATTTCACCGAGTTCAACGATATCTTGATCCTGCAAAGTCATAAGCGCACCGGCTATCTCTCCGAAACTGGCAAATCCAGAGTCCGCATCGAGAATTCCATCCGGCCTTAATCTCAGACCAAGCGCTCTGAGCAAGAACGTCTCCAACGCATCAGGCATGCTCATATGCAGTTGAGAGGGCGTGTGAAGCTCCAAAATCGGTGACAGAAAGAACTTACCGACGTTCTCGCTGATCAAAACGCGCTCGACGAGGTCTTCTCCTACTCTGGTCAAGTCCATCTCTTCCGAGTCACCGGCTACACCCAGCAGGCTTTGCCCCATAGCTGTTTCCCAGATTAGCAAGCCGAGTGCCAGAAGGTCATCAGGCAGCAGCGAAGGATAGTAGGCCGGCGAAGTCACCGCACAGGAAGGAATGGTCCCATCGTAAGAGTCAATCATTCCCCAGTAGCCTGGGTCGACCAACCGGATCTCGCTAGCAGTCACCAGGACATTATCGGGAGTCAGATTGCCGTGGTACTTGAAAATCTGATTTTCGGAAAGCCTTTGCAGGCAGCGAGCCAATTCGATAAATACCTGAACCGGCACTGGTCCACGATTCATAAGCTGCCTGAGAGTCAATCCCTCAATGAGCTCCATTTGACAATAACAAACGACATCCGTGCTTTTGACGTAATCAATTGACACCAGGCTGTTATCCTCAATTCCACGAACTCTTTCAGCCTGCAGCGCCAACAGTGCCGCAGCGTCCGGATTGAAGCGCGAAACATGCCCGACCTGTAGAAAAAATGCTGTTGTTTGAGTAGGATCCGTCGGCGCTCGGAGCTGTTCATGGACCTTGGCTACTTTAAACGCTTTGCTGGTGGCACCATCCATGTGTCTGCCACGATAAACCCACGAGAATGAACCCTCCC
>CAZSNX010000601.1:0-3010 GCA_964607945.1 uncultured Candidatus Obscuribacterales bacterium | reverse complement strand
AGATCCTGAAAGGCGTAGTCCAGAGCTTTGTAAGTCAGGTGGCAGCGCACAGGACGATTGTTTACGATTGACAGTATCCCTTTGCGGTCGCCCCGGAAGTGGGTCGGTCTTGCCACATAGCCGTAAACCGCCATGCCATGGGTCATCTCCGCATAGGTGACCTGGCAGAGATCGACCGTACTGCTAAGAAAGCCAGTTTCTGTCATGGCTTGTGCCAGCTTACCGGAGCCGGATGTTTTGAAGAGGACTTCGCCCCGGTTGAGGAGCTGAAAGACAATTTTAGGAAAGGCGATTGCCAGGGACTGGACTATCTCATGGATGTGCGCGAACTCGGTGGATGCCTTCTTGAGAAATTTCAGTCTGGCCGGAACATTGTAAAACAGGTCTGTGACTTCAATGATCGTTCCGGGCGCGCAACCGGTCTCGGTGGCGGTCACCTTTCCATCAGCTGCTTCCAGGCGCGTGCCGGATGAAGATTCGGCTGTCCTGGTGAAACAGGTCACTTTAGACACTGATGAAATGCTTGGTAAAGCTTCGCCTCTGAATCCCATTGTGTGAAGCTTCCAGAGATCGTCTGCCGAGGCAAGTTTGGAAGTTGCATGGCGATGAAAGGCCAACACTGCGTCTTCGGAGTCCATGCCGACGCCGTTGTCGGCGATTCTGATGTCGCGACAGTCCGCGCCGATGGATATCTCGATTTGAGTAGCGCCGGCGTCGATCGAGTTTTCCACCAATTCCTTCACAACGGAAGATGGGCGTTCTACAACTTCTCCGGCGGCAATCTGACTTGCTATATGATCTGGCAAAACAAGAACTTTTGGCATGCCAAAATCTTAGCATTACCAGATTCTTTATCGGATGCTGGCAAGCTAATCTGAAAACAGCAGGCGGTTTCCTGGGTAAAACCAGGATGGGTAGTGCAAGGGGTCTGGTCAGGAAGCGATTGGTCGGTATGTCTGCAGTTGGCTCTCGGCGAAACTTTCTATGGCAGGCATCCGCCGTGGCTGCCGCAGTCGTCTTGCTTGCCTGGCTGGCCGCTTCACAGGCGGCTGGTCCGGACGGCGAACTCTTCGAACGGTTGGTCGGAGTCTTTGGTTCTCATCCAGTAGATCGGAACCAATTGTTGGTCGAAGTTGCTCTTCCTGTCCGGTTCGTTTGCCAATGGCTTCCGATTGTGGTCTTCGCGGCGGCGGCTACCTGGTCAGGATTTCGCCTGTCGGTGGTGCCACGTCTTTTGGTGCTGGTGCAACTGTTCGTGCTCACATTGTTGTCGATGGTTGGATTTTGGCAATTGATGCGCGTCCCCGGCTATCCGCTGGCATACTTTATCGCTGTCTTTGCCGGAACACTCGGTGGCTACGTACTTCGTCGGCTAGACCTGCAACGTCGCAAGGAGGAGTCGCAGTTTTACGAGCTATATCTGCGAAATCGGGAACTTCAAGAGACTAAACTTCAGCTGGTCAAGCAAGATGAGATCGAAAGGCGAATGCTGGCAGCCGATCTTCACGATCAAGTGTTAAACGATTTGAAAGCAGTCAGGCATAAACTCGATTCGTACATTGCTGCGCCAGATTCGGCTGTTGCTGATTCGATAAAGTCATTGCTCAATCAGGCGATGGACGAGATCCGCGAGGTGATGGACAGCTTGTGTCCGTCGGCGCTCGAGCATCTCGGCTTGGTTGCGGCGATGGAAGATTGCTTGCGCCGGGGCTCGGAAAGAGGTGGATTCAAAGTCCGGTTTAAGAGCAAACTGCAAAACGAGCAGCTGGATGTGCTGACGATGGTTGAAAAGTCATTGTTGTACCGGCTTGTGCAGGAATCCGTCACCAATATCTGCAAGCATGCCGGCGCTTCGATTGTGCGCGGCTTAGTCGATCTAGACGGAGAGCACCTTTCGATCAAGGTGACGGATAACGGCCGCGGTATGGATCCGGCGAAACTCCGAGAGGACTCGCGTGGCGTCAGGTACATGCGCCAGAGAGCCGACCTTATCGGCGCTACAATAGCTTGGCGGTCCGGCGAGGATGGCAAGGGCACAACTGTTGAAATCAGAATAAGTCTGGTGGGTAGAAAAGATGCCGAAGGTACTGGTAGTAGAGGACGTCTCAGCGCTGCGTCAGCACGTAACGCGACTGATCAAGGAGAAGATTCCAGGTCCGCCTGAGATCATCGAGGCGCAGAACGGCAGCGAAGGTTTGAAGCTGTTCCGATCCGCAAAACCGGACATGATTGTCATGGACATTTCGATGCCGGAGATGAGCGGTATCAAGGCTGCCGAGCAGATCTGGCAGGAAAGCCCGGCAATGAAAATTCTGTTCTGGTCGCAATATCATCGCGAGGCATATGTTCGCGAACTCGGCAAGATTGTTCCGGACGAGGCAATTCACGGATATGCTCTTAAGAGCGAGAGCGACGAAAAGCTCAGCTACGCCATTACATCGATTTTGTTGCACAACAATCCCTACATAGATCCGCTCGTGCGTGGAGTACAAGCCCGCCTGCAATGCAAAGATCAGTCTTTGACCGATGTCGAATATGAAACTTTGCTGGATATCTGCGCCGGTCTGACCGATCGTGCCATCGCTGCTCGGCGGCATATCAGCGTCAGGGGAGTTCAAAACCGGTTGTCGCTGCTATTGATGAAATTGCTTGCTGGTGAAGACTCGCACTTACGAGAGACAGCTGGTATGGAGATCTACAATCCCCGGACTCGGGTGGTCTTTGAAGCTCTGAAGCGAGAGCTGATCGATCCCGATGAAGTCGGCGTTCTTGATGAAGAGCTGAACAGCTGGCTCGCCGAGGAGTTTGACTACGAGAAACAGTAGCGGCGGCGGGACCAATTAACTACATTCCACAGAGACCACTGGTACCAGCAGATAAATGCGAGATGCGTACAATGTCTCCGGCTGGGAATCAATCGCTTTGACCGCGGCTATAAAACCAGCGGTTGATTTGAAAAAACTATTATAGATAGTAAATATCTCTAAAAAAGGAGAACCGAAAGGCTACT
>CAZSNX010000600.1:0-3019 GCA_964607945.1 uncultured Candidatus Obscuribacterales bacterium | reverse complement strand
TAGCCGGCCGTATTACTGTTTGGCAAGCGGAAAAGCTTCGAACTCAACTGGCAATGATCGCCGATAAAGAAGCTAAGTATGTTCGAGACCACAAACTAAGCAGCCGAGAACAGGACAAGCTTACTCGCCGCTGGAATGAAGTCGAATCCAAACTTCACAGATGTATTGCAGAGAATCACCGCAACACTTCGATGTAACGCTTGAGCGCAGAAAGCCGTCATCTCGATACCTTTTGAAGTGTTGCCGAGTTGAGAACGAAGAGGTCGCGCTATGGTAATTGCAAAGACGCAACAACTGAAGCTGTTTGTTTGAAGCTGAGACAAGGAATTTCCTCCAGTCTCGGCTTCGAGCTTCTCAACTGCCAAATCAGGTCAATTGACCATTTGTATCAACACATGGAGCTTCTCATTAATACGGAATTACACAGCATGATGTATGCTTTCAGTCCAACTGCCTATTGGAGCGGTCAAACAATGCAGACAAAACAATCGAACAGAATCGTACTCGAGCAAGAAACAGCTAAGTTCATCAAATCGCTGGAAACACCGGATGCAAAGCCAATTTACAAGTATCCGGTAGCTGAAGCTCGCAAACTGCTATTGGATGCGCAAGCCAACCCGAAAGATATGAAAGCAGTTCACATTGAAGAACGCGCAATTTTGGCTGGTCCCTCAGGCACAATTTCGTTAACACTTGTTCGCCCGGAAAATACCAACGAACCGTTGCCGGTCTTAATGTATTTCCACGGTGGTGGCTGGATTCTGGGAGGTTTTAAGACCCACGAAGCACTCGTCCGAGAGTTGGCAGTGGGAGCCGATGCACTCGTTGTGTTTGTCAACTACACTCCGTCTCCTGAAGCGAAGTTTCCTACACCAATAGAAGAGGCATACGCAGCGACTAAATATATCGCCGAGCATCCACATGAGTTCAATACAGCTGACGGAAAGCTTGCAGTTGCTGGTGACAGCGTTGGCGGCAATATGGCAATCGCAGTTACACTCATGGCAAAGGAACGTAGTGGTCCTAAAATTCAAAAGCAGCTGTTGTTCTATCCGGTTACAGACGCCAACTTCAATAACGAGTCCTATCAACAGTTCGCCGCAGGACCATGGCTAACCAAGCCTGCAATGGAGTGGTTCTGGGATGCATATGCACCGGAAGAGAAGAGCCGCCGTGAACTAACAGCGACACCGCTTAACGCATCCATCGAGCAGCTCAAGAATCTCCCTCCGGCGCTTGTAATTACGGCAGAGAATGACGTTTTGCGAGACGAAGGAGAAGCGTATGCAAGAAAGTTAGCGGAAGCAGGAGTAGAGGTAACTGCTATGCGCTGCCTTGCGACCATCCACGACTTTGTCATGCTCAATGCCCTAAAAGACACACCAGCAGCCAAACTAGCCTTAGCTTCCGCAATCCGGTCGCTGCACGCAACTTACTCGAAGTAAGTCGCCTTTGAGTCGAGCTGACAGCTCCGGACCTGAGGATAGTTTCATGCTTATCGATCGGTTAGAGAGAAGCTCGGTCATACTCCTGGCTGTACTTCTTTCTGGTTGCTATTGCGACGTTGAAGCTCACTTTGAGTACCCTCAGGAAAATCACTCAGCCAAACACAGGATTCTCAAAGCGAAACAGTCGATCGAAAAGGTAGACAGCTCAGATCCCTGGCAACTTCTACAGATGGCTCTTTCACCAGCATACGCTGCCACTTCGAACGTCAGCATTGTTCTCGACGGCAATTACAGAGTAATCAAATCGAATGGGCTGCCGGATCATCCAACCGGTGCATTTCCTAACTCAGGTAATCCAAATACGATCAGCGAGCAGCACTATACATTCAGAGTCACTCTCACGCCGAAGGATTCAGGCACCATCACTCCACTTGGAATGAATCCATTTGGTGTAGCAATCAATGGCATTCCATTCGATCCCGGCGCCGCCGAATTTTGGAACCGGGACTGGAATTCCGGCTGGCAGTACGAAGCGATGGCACTCGGGCCAAGACTTGGTCTCGATCAGAACAACGCTCACGTTCAACCGAACGGCGCATATCATTACCATGGTCCGCCGACTGGTCTGTTGAATCGTTTAGCGCAATCTCCCAAACCCATCCTGTTGGGTTATGCCGCAGACGGTTTTCCAATCTACGGACCTTACGGACACGCAGCCAAGTCCGCTCAGTCTAGCCCCAAGAAGCTGCATGCCAGCTATAGAATTAAAGATGGCACGCGCGAAAGCGGGCCGGGAGGAGCATATGACGGCACCTTCATTCAGGACTATGAGTACGTGAAGGGCCTTGGCGACCTGGATGAGTGCAACGGCCGATTCGGAAAAACTCCTGAATACCCGCAAGGAATCTATCATTACGTCATCACCGATTCATATCCTTACATCCCCAGGAGTTACAGAGGCATACCGGACAGTAGCTTTCGTCACCGTGGCGGACCGGGCGCTGCACGGCGACCTGGCTTTGGTCTACCGGGCGGAATGCCTGGCGGCAGATTCGATGGACCTGGGCCCGGAGGTCCTGGATTCGGACCGCCAGGCGGCCCCGGCTTTGGACCACCAGGAGGCCCTGAGTTTGGACCACCCGGCGGTCCTGGATTCGGTCCACCAGGGGGTCCCGGATTTGGTCCGCCCGACGAGGGCACATCCGGCCAACTAGAAGATCAAAATTGAAACGACAGCGAATGATTCGACGAGCAGCCAACCCTGCAGCGAGAAACTGACGGACGCTCAGTTTCTGTCAATCAATTCAATTTTCAAATGCTTAACACTATTTCCGCTCGGTTTCGATCAGCGCCACGCAACTTATCAGCCTCTTGAAATTCTGATTCCATCAATCTTTTGTCAAGCAATTCATTTGTCCCCTAAATTCTTCGGGCGGCTAGTTAATCCGCTCGGAGAGAGCAGACAAATGGAAAGGACAATGAAACCACTTTACTACATATTGACACTAGCGCTCGGATTGGCAGCAACTCAATCAATGGCGCTGGCTCTGGAAGGCAGCCAAGTTACCAAA
>CAZSNX010000599.1:0-3032 GCA_964607945.1 uncultured Candidatus Obscuribacterales bacterium | reverse complement strand
AGCCCGAAACGGTCGATTAGCCTACTTGAAGCTGCTTTTGACCCGGCTTCCAGTCAGCGCCGCACAGTCCGCCGGTCTTCAAGGCTTCGAGCACGCGCAGAGTTTCGTCTACACTGCGACCGACGTTCAACGCATGCACGACTTGATATTGCAAAACGCCATCGGGATCGATGATGAACAATCCACGCAGAGCAATGCCCTTCTCTTCCATCAAAACACCATAGTCGCGCGAAACATCCTTGGTGATGTCTGAGGCGAGAGGGAATTTGATTGAACCCAATCCACCCTTTTCTTCCGGGGTGGTGATCCAGGCACGGTGGCTGTAGACACTGTCCGTCGAAACCGCCAATACTTCGGCGCCGGCTTTCTTGAACTCTTCATACTTGTCAGAGAACGCTTTGATTTCAGTCGGGCAAACGAAGGTGAAATCCAACGGGTAGAAGAACATGATCAACCATTTGCCTTTGTAATCGGTCAGGCGAATGTTGTCCTTCAGAGTCTTGATGTCCTTGGTGGACGGCATGTCGAAGTCTGGAGCTTTCTTTGTGACTTGCAGCATAAGGTATGAATCTCCAAGAAAAGGTGTAAAGGTACTGAACGGATCTTATCCGCAGCCGGCCAAAGACTTGACGGGCTTAATGGAATTTCCATAATTTAAGCTCACAAGTCGCACCAGCGCTTGATTTCAGATGGAAGGCAGGAGCGGGATTACCGCGCCTCTGATTGACGGGCGGTCTTTTGCCAGTCATCCAATTCCTTTTGCAGGCTGTTGGCGACCACATACTTTTGGATGAGTGGGCTGTTGGCTTCCCAGCCCAGGTTAAGCAAATGTTGCAGATGTTCGCGGGGAGTGGCGCTTTGCTTGCTGCGGCCCAGCTCCGCTTCGTTTACGGCTTCAGCCATCGCGACTCCTCTTTTCCCTTAGCTACTCGATTCATTTTAAGCGAAACGAGCGCCGGCGGCGTAATCTGTTCCAGCCAGCTTATAAATAGCGCTTCATAAAAGTAGTTTTAGCCTTGGTTATATTTGCCATATGTACTGCAGTTTGGTATCATCCACATTCGCCCGTTTACTTGTTTTGTGAAACGAAGGCCAACCGTAGACCCTGCGTTTTTGAAGAGCAGTAGGTGTCTTCCTGAGCTCAGCAAAGGATTCAGCGTAAGCTGCGGTTGACGCGGACTCGGGATGAACACTCAAATTCGATGTCGGAGACAGAAGATGTACGCCATAGTTCAAGCATGCGGCAGGCAATACCAACTGGAAGCCGGTCGTTTCGTCGATATAGATCTGGTGCCGGCCGAACCCGGACAGGAATTTGTCTTCGAGCACGTGTTGATGATTGTTAACGGCAAGGACTCGCAAGTTGGCGAACCTTACGTCTCCGGTGCCAAGGTTACCGGAAAGGTGCTTTCGCACGGACGAGATGCAAAAATCATCGTTTATCACATGAAGCCAAAGAAAGGCACTCGTAAGAAGCAAGGACACCGGCAAGGTTACACCCGCGTCCTGGTCAATTCGATTAGCGTCGGCGACAAAGTAATCGCTGAAGCGAAGGAAGATCGCAAGCCGGTCAAGGCAGAAACCAAGGAAGACTCCAAAGCAAAGTCTAAGGCTGAAGCCAAAGAACCATCGAAAGCAAAGGCGAAGGCTGAGCCAAAGTCTGCTGCCAAGAGCGAAGTCAAGGCAGAGTCGAAGCCGAAAGCAGCTAAGAAGGCTAAGGCTGAGGACTAGTAAGCGGTAAGCGCGCAATTCATTGTATAAAGAGTTAAGAAGCAGGGGTTTTAGGCGAAATGGCACATAAAAAGGGCGCAGGCTCAACAAGAAACGGACGCGATAGCAATCCTAAGAGACTTGGTGTCAAGAAGTACGGCGGAGAGCTCGCCATCTGCGGCAACATCCTGGTTCGCCAGCGCGGCACCAAGATTCACGCCGGCAAAAACGTGTTGCGCGGTAGCGACGATACGTTGTTTGCAGCCGTCGACGGCTTCGTCAAATTCGAGATGTCCCGCGGACGCAAGATGGTCAGCGTATATCCGATGGAAGCGGCAGCGCAGTAGCTACGGCGCCGCACGGCAACTTATAATACCTCTCGTTGTTATCTCAGCAGGATTCGAGAGCTAGTGGAAGACCATAACTGGAAGGGTATTGAGCCCGTCTTGCAGTCTCTGGGCGTAAACGTGTCCGCCCTGGACGTCAAGGGTTTGATGGTAAGTGGTGTCGCCTACGATTCGCGTCAAGTTCGGCCTGGCAATGCCTTCGTCTGCATAACCGGCGAGCAGAGCGACGGTAATAGTTTTATCGGAGATGCCGTTAAGTCCGGCGCCTCGTGCATCTTCTCGGAGAAAGCCTGCACAGATGTTCCGGTTCCGTTTTTCAGGGTGTCAGACGTTCGACTGGCGCTTGCGTTATTGGCTGACAACTATTTCGACTCGCCTAGTTTAAAAGTAAGACCGCTGGGAGTGACAGGCACCAACGGTAAGACAACCACCACTCACTTGGTGGAGGAGATGCTCAATTCCGCCGGTCGGAAGACCGGTTTGATCGGCACGTTGGGTGCGCGTTGGCCCGGACAATCGGCTTATCGTAATATCAAGCACACCACTCCTCAGTCGGCGGATCTGCACGGCATTCTCGCCGATATGGCTGAGGCGGCTTGCTCGCACGTTGCGATGGAAGTATCGAGCCATGCGCTTGCACAAAAGCGCGTGGCCGGCTGCCATTTCGCGGTGGCTTGTTTGACCAATATCACCCAGGATCATCTTGACTTCCATCAAACAATGGAACAATACTGGATGGCCAAACGCAAGCTGTTCGCTGAGCTTAATGACAGCACCCATCAGGGCAAAACGGCGATTGTAAATCGTGACGACGCTTTAGCCGAGCAATTTCTCTCCGTCTGCGGGCAGTCGGTTCGAAAGCTCACATATGGATGGGACAGTGGTGCCGATCTTTACGTAAAAAAGGTGAATTTCGATTTCAGCGGCACCAACGCTACCTTTGCAACTCCGGCTGGCGATGCCGACCTCAAACTG
>CAZSNX010000598.1:0-3049 GCA_964607945.1 uncultured Candidatus Obscuribacterales bacterium | reverse complement strand
TACATCTAATCCTTCGCCAGCATTTACAATTAGCAGTTCACTACTTGACCCATTCCTTGAGATCAACTATCAACGCGTGATTCCAAAACTGCTCCAGGCGATAATAGTTTCGCTCCTTGTCTTGCAACACATGGACAATTACATCACCGAAATCCAATAGCACCCATCGTCCATCTTTCTTTCCTTCCACGGAGTTGGGGGGATATCCCAGTTCGGACAAGCCCTCATCTACCGCCTCCACCACTGCTCTAATCTGTGCCGTCGAATCGCCTCCCACTATTACAAAGTAATCTGCCAAAAGGGTGACTTTTCTGACATCGAGTACAAGAGTTCCAATCCCTTTCTTCGTCTCCGCAATATTGGCAGCAATGAAAGCCGCGCTTCGCGAGTCGATGGTTGTAACTGCTTTTGCTCTCGCTTCCAATCAAGTCCTCCATTGGAATTTGGGTATTATATTTGTTCCCAATTTGGCTCGGTTTTCACCTATCTATTTGAAAGAATTTTCCCTGCTGAGAACCTTTGGGAGTATCAAAGGTTACAGGACTAGAGGCTCAAAGTCATCTCAGTTTTCATTCCATTTTAGGACAAGCCGCCGGTCTTGACTCAAATAGAATTGCACCGGCGGAACTGCATATAACTGAAGTGCCCACGTAATCAGCCCCTCAACAACTATAGCCTTCTAGAAAAAGGTAGAAAATATGCAAAATCATTATCAAGAGCCACATTTTTATGATCACTCCCTTGTTTCAAGTCCTGAACTGCTGTATCCTTGCCGGTTACAGGTGTTGCGAACCAGAAGACGGTGAGACCGTCACACGGAAAGCATCTGAATGCTAATGTTTTTACCAATCCCGATGGGGCATAGGAGGAATCTCAGTGAACAAAGCAGAACTCGCTGCCGAAATAGCCGCACGCACTAACAACACGAAGAAAGCCGTTGAGGAAATGCTGGCTGCGTTCACCGACGTCGTTACAGAAATTGTGGCCAAAGGCGATCGTGTCACTTTGGTCGGCTTCGGAACTTTCGAGCGTCGCCAAAGACAAGCCCGCGAAACCAACAACCCGCAAAAGCCGGGACAAAAGATCAAAGTTCCGGAAAAGAAAGTACCTGCCTTTTCCGCTGGTAAGGAATTCAAAGAGAGAGTTGCTCACAAGTAAACCTCCTCTCGTTATCGCGGATGTAACGCTAATAAGGGTGCAGCATGCTGCACCCTTTCGGCATTTTGGACATTTTAAAAGATGAGCACCGGTAGGGCTCAAGGTAAACCCAGTGGTGTGTCAGCCGGAAGCTCCTCACTATCTTTCGATCGCTGCGATTCAGAGCTTTCCGGCAAATCCGGCGGCTCTCCAGCTGGTATCGGCTCGGCGGTTTTGACCCGACAAGGCTCGGGCTTCGGCACCGGTCTGGCTGACAAAAGCGCCTTCGCTCTGGCTTTCTCTGCGTCAGCTTCTTCCAGTTCTCCCTTTCGCTCCAGCAACACTGCCAGCAAGCTATGCGGGCGAGGATCAGCCGGATCGGCACCGGTCGCCAGTCTAGCTTCCGCGATCGCTTGCTCTGCGTTACCAAGCTTAGCCAGAAGAGTGGCATATCGAACGCGTGGTTCAGCAGCTCTGGGATTGCGCTTTATGCTTTCAGAGAAGGATTTGTCGGCCAACGCGTTTTGACCGGCGGACTCCGCTGCCACGGCCAATTCGAAGTAGAGCTGCGCCTCAGCGGGGCTGGGTTCGCCCTGGTAATACTCGTTGGAAATTTCAGTCGCTTCGCTCAAATGCTTAACGGCATCACCTAAGTCACCACGCATCTGCTCATTAAGAGCCTGGTCCCTGAGCTGGTACGCCTTAGCGAGCAATCTTGTTTCAGCTTCATAATTAGGAGGCATCGCCTTGGGCTCAAGCCCTTCGTCACTGACCTTTCCATGCGCTTTTCGATGTTCGGATGCACTGCTGTCTGTCTTCTTGGAGTCAAGCCGATGAGTTCGCTTCGAGCGAACATTTTGTCCTTTTGAGCCTGCCTTTGAATTGCTCAAAGAAGCCGAATGGCGCGGCCGGTGGACTTTGCTTGAGCGCGAGCGCTGACCGACCGTGACCTTAGAGCGAGATTTCTTGGCGGCCAACGAGCATGATGGCCAGGCAAGTTCGACCGAAAGGCAAACAATTACCAGCAGAGTTAAAACTGCCTCCAACTGCAAGGATGCGCATCGTCTCTCTTGCCTGGCCATTTAAGGACCCTTGGGCTATTGTGCCGGCGGATTGGCAGCCTCGATTACCGCACGCTCTTCAGCGCTAACGCCTTTAATTGTCAGATTAACACGACCACGGTCGTCAACCTCCTTCACCTTGACAATTACGGATTGTCCAATCGTGACAGCGTCTTCAACCTTTTCGACTCGGCGATTCTCGAGCTGGGAGATATGAACCATTCCTTCCTTGCCGGGCAGAACTTCAACAAAGGCACCCATCGGAATAATGCGTGTCACTCGTCCGAGATACACCCCGCCGACTTCAATCCTCTTGACCAGACGCACAATCCAATCGCGAGCGGCTTCTCCACCGACAGCCTCGACCGAACCGATCAAGACGGTGCCATCATCCTCGATGTCAATTGTCGCGCCGGTCTCTTCGATAATGCGTCGAATCATCTTGCCACCAGGTCCGATTACGGTGCCGATATCATCCGGATTGATGTGCAAGGTGATGATTCTTGGTGCCCATCTTGAAAGTTCCTGACGGGGCTGCGGCATGACCGCTTCCATCTTATCGATGATATGCATGCGTCCGCGTCTTGCTTGTTCGAGTGCCACCCGCATGATTTCAAGCGAGATACCTTCGATCTTGATATCCATTTGAAGCGCTGTCACGCCGTCTCTTGTGCCGGTGACCTTAAAGTCCATGTCACCGAGGAAATCTTCGAGTCCTTGAATATCGGAAAGAATGGCAAAGCGATCGCCTTCGAGAATCAAGCCCATCGCTATACCACCGACAGTTTGCTTGATTGGCACGCCGGCATCGGCAAGTGCCAGGCTGGATCCGCAGGTAGAGGCCATGCTGG
>CAZSNX010000597.1:0-3051 GCA_964607945.1 uncultured Candidatus Obscuribacterales bacterium | reverse complement strand
GATGATGTTGGTCTTCTCGGCGGTTGCCGAGGGAATTCCAAAGTCGCAAGCAGCCACCGCCAATGCACCGATATTCATTCACTTCAGCAAAGTCTTGCTGGGTGGAGGCATAACATTGTTAATCGCCGAAGCATTGTCCTTCTCGCGAAGCAAGAATTCCCCCAAACCAAGCCCGATGCGCTATATCTTGAGTCTGCTGTGCGTTGCAACGACGATGATTTTTACGTTGGGCATCGTTCCCCCGATGGCGGAGATGCTGGCGCTGATTCACGGAAAGACCATTATTTCTCCGGAGGAATTGACCAACATTCAGTCCAACTTTCATCGTTTACACGAGATCTCGCGATTAGTAGTGGGCGGCACAATACTGACAGCCTTCTTTTCTCTGCTGATTCCAGCATCGACATCGCCATCCAAGGCAGACGCTCCTGGCATTACACTCGATGAGTAAGGGAGACCCCTCCATGCAGATCAATCCGGGCAAACGTAGCTACCTGGATCCGATTCATCAAGACATCGTTCTCGATCGCGCCAAACCATCGGAGCGGCTGGTGATGGATTTAATAGACACGCCGGAGTTTCAACGCCTGCGCAGAATTCATCAGCTGGGCGTTTCATTTTTTACCTTTCAGGGAGCAGAGGGTTCGCGATTCACACACTCAGTGGGAGTGATGCACATCGCTTCCCGCATGACCGAACTACTTGCCGAACGCACTCCGGTCGCCCTGGAGATGAAGCCTCTAATCGTTGCCACCGCCCTGCTTCATGATGTCGGGCACGGCCCATACAGTCATGTTACCGAGAAAATAGTGGGCTACGATCACGAAGAATGGTCCTGCAAAATTATTACCGGCGACACGATGCTCAACAGAGTCCTGGCCGATTTTGATCCAAAACTGCCATCGACAATTGCATCGGTCTTAAAAAAGACCTTCGAGCCGCACTGGATATCACACATGGTATCAAGTCAGCTCGATTGCGATCGCTTCGACTATCTTCTGCGCGACAGTTACATGACTGGCACCACATATGGTTCGTTCGCACTGCAGCGCATTCTCTCTTCGCTCGAAGTCGATGAGGATTCGGACAGAATAGTCGTCTCGGGAGACAAGGGACAGATTGCCGTCGAAGACTACCTTTTCGCGCGCTACTCTATGTACGCACAAGTGTATTACCACAAGAAAAATCTCGCTGCTCGCGCACTCCTGAAGAAGTTGGTCAAAAGAGCCAGACAGCTTGGCGACAAAGTTTGCTTCATGGATGAACCGACCCGCAAGTGGTTGATGGGGGAAGAATTAAATGTCAAAGACTACTTAGATCTGGATGACGTTCAGATGACGTATCACATCAAGCGTTGGCTCAAAGATCCCGACCCGATCCTCTCCGACCTGGCAGCACGCTTCATTAACCGAAAGCTATTCAAAGCAAGTCGCTTACCGGCGCTTTCACTCGATGCCGTTGAAGAGATTCGCAGCAAGGCAAGCCGAGCGATCAAAGACTTGGGGCTAGACCAGGAGTTTTACGTAGCATTGGAAAACACCGGCTTGAGACCGTACGATTACTACCGTCCCGACTCCGACTCTCCGCAAACCAATATTATGGTGCGCACAGAAAATGGCTCCGTGCGCGAGCTATCCACACTTTCAACGCCGGTAGACGCCCTGGTCAAAGGCGATTTTGAGACCTATTGGTTGATTTACCCAGACGAAGCCAGAGACAAGATCTCGAGCTTGAGAGAGCTGGCTGCCGCGCTCTAACGTCAAGCCAGATCTTCCGAGCAAGTCAATCTCAGCGGATCGCCGGAATGTGGAACCACAAACCAGAAGCAAGCACCCTTTCCCGTTTCGCTCACAACCCCAATCCGCCCACCATGCTGCTCCACAATCAGCTTGCAAATTGGCAGTCCGAGACCGGTGCCACCTCTTTTAGTGGCATCCTCTACACTAATCTGCCGATACCGCTCGAAGATCAACTCTTGGTATTGAGCAGCGATACCGCCTCCGCCATCGCATACGCGAAACTCGACTTCACCTGCACCCGCTTTCACTTCCACTTCCACCGTCACAGTCCCGCCTGCCGGAGAGAACTTACAGGCGTTTGACAGTAAATTGACGAGCACTTGCACCAATCTGTCTGGGTCAGCCCGCAGCGCTAAATCATTCTTAGGCGACTGAATCTTCACTCCGTTCTGCTCGGCAGTGGCAGCAACAGCTTCTATCGCCCGCTCGATCAGCTCCAAAGCGCGCACCGATTTTAGATCCAACTCCATCTTGCCGGCCTCGAGCCTTTCGATGTCCAACAAATCGTTAATCAAGCGGATCAAGCGCATAACGCTGATCTCAACCTTGTTCGCTCGCTCGAGAATCGGCGCTGAAACTTCTCCTAGCACGCCGTTGCCCAGCATATACAAAAACGCGTGAACGGTCGTCAAAGGTGACCGCAGATCGTGACTGATCATGGCTACGAAGGACCGCCTTGCCTGCTGAGCCTCCGCCAGCTCTTGCGACATTTGATGAAATGACCGGTCGAGCGAAGCGATCTCATCGGCGCCGGACATCCTAGGATTGAGCGGTTGCCCGCGTTTCAACCGATTTGTATTGTCTACCATAACGGTCAAGCGCGCAGTGATTCCTCGAGCAAAAAACAATTGCAAGACTGCTGCAAAACCGATATTTACAATCAGCCCAACGATTAATAGAGAACGAATGATCTCTCGTATCTTTTTCTGCTCTACCGGACTGGCAGCCAGGCGCTTTTCCATGTCTTGCCCGAGCAAGAGGATCTTCTCAATCAAGCGGTGATAGGCGAGCACTACCGGCTCAGTCGGCTTGTTAAGCAACGCCAAGGATGACTGTACATCCATCCCATCAATCTTGGTCTTGGCGCTTTCCGTCCATTGCGAACAGAATGTCGCTTCCTTATCAATCTGAGCGATCACATAGCGCGAGAGTTGGACATCCAATGGCGCTGGGATGCAGGCGGCGATGAGACCGAATACGCGATGCACCGTGACCGAAGCCGATTGAACGCTGCCTTCGCAGATCAGTTTGC
>CAZSNX010000596.1:0-3061 GCA_964607945.1 uncultured Candidatus Obscuribacterales bacterium | reverse complement strand
ACCGTGCAGGCTGAGTATTTCCCTCAAAATCAAAAGAAAAATGCCGAACCTATTTATCCGGAAAAGCTGGTGGATAAGCTTTGGGCGGCATCAGACCTGGTGGCGGCTCTAGCTAAGAAGAGCGTTGCCGGTGGTGCACGAGTCGCCGGCGTCAACGTCGAGAGAAAGATTTCCATTCTTCCGTCAGGAAAATGTGGATGCGGTCATTGACCAAAGACGATGTTGGCGCCTCCGCCGGCAGCACTAGTGCCAGGCATTCTGCTCTCTTCGGCAAATTCTGGCTGCGCAAGCCGCTTGATTGTATAGGTGCTTTTTCAGTCGAGCGAATGAAATCGCTTGCAGATCTCCCGGCCGAAGAATGTTTCATAGCTGCTTTACTGAGGCAAGATCGCCAGTCTGCGCTCAGTGCCCTTAGTGGTGCTTCGAAAGCGGACTTCGCTGGCAGGCTAATTGCAACTGGTGTAACTGAGAAAATAGCCCCGCTCGTTTACGATCGCATTCTCGATCTCGAACTGAACGAGCCGGTGGGAGATTACAGTTTGAATGGCGCTGAAAGCTTGTTGGACCAACTGAAGGCGGATTCACGACTCGCTTACCAGCGACACCTCGCTTACGAGCGACTATTCACTCAGCTAATTGACCTGCTGGGAGAACTCGGCAATCAAGCCGTCTGGATAAAGGGTCCGGTCGTAGCTCGCACTCTTTACGCCCATCCGTATCTTCGCTCCTCGACTGATTTCGATGTACTCGTAATGCCGGATGCTGTTGGGAGTGTCCTCGGGAGATTGGAAGATGACGGTTTCTTTCCACTTTGGAATCATCCCGGTGAGTGCAGTCAATTCGGTATCGGTCCGGTCGGTTCGCTGGAAGCTCTTTCAATTAGTCCCAGCAAAGAGTTTCAACGGTTCTTAAATGTGAGCTTGCTCAAGGATGGATGGCCGCTCGTGGAGCTCAAATGCGATCCCTGGGATAAAGGGCTCAGGACGCAGGATTTGAAAGGCCTTTTCGAACGCTGCGAGACAATTGAATGGACAGGGCGGAAACTACTTACTCCTAGTGTTGTAGATCATCTGCTGCTCGAGCTAACTCACTTTCACAAGCATTCCTTTGCTGGTTGGCACTGGCTCTATGATATTCATATTCTAATAACGAAGCTTTCTGAAAATCCCGAGTCCTGGCAAGAGCTAGTGGGGCTCTGCAAACAGGAAGAAGAGTTGTCGGTAAGCGCCTGGGCCGGGTTGGAAATGGCGTTTGACAGGCTGAGCTCACCGGTACCGCCGGCGGTGCTTGATGAGCTTGCTCCGCGAAATTGCGGCATTCTCGTAAGCAGTTTTACGCTAACTACTAATACCTGTTACCTTTGGAACGCAACTTCTCTGCCTATGCTTCTGCTCAATGCGTTATTCCTGGGCGACCGCCGTCGAAAGTTGGGAGTTCTCAAAGAGTGCATTTGTCCGGATGAGAAATTCTTGCGCAACTACTATTGTGGTGGCAGGACGCTGAGCTGGGTCGCTTCCTTGCTTTGTCGATTGCTTCACTTGCTCGTGTTGCTCTTTCCAGGCGGGCTTACTCGCCGCATCTTTGGTCCGCATGTGTGGAGACCTCACTAAGAATGTAATCGTGCGGTCTCATTTTTCATGCCTGTTCGGATTTTGCAGCAAGAAAGTAAACCTTAACGCGGCGGCAAGGGGTGTTAGCGCAGTCCACGCGCCCGCCAGAGGCTGACTGAGCCTCCCCTACGAGTCATTCGGCAGAATTCGTATGTGCTGTCCGAGCAGGTATGTCATCCCTGTGCCTCCGGGGCGAGCGGTCTGGCTGGTACCAGAGGTCGGTCGAGCCCTGCTAGCAGCCTGGCGAAGTGCAGGGATATGGCTAAAGATAGACCGGTCTCCATCCATAACCATTGACCTTGAGCATTGATTTCAAGAAAAGTGTGCCTGCCATTGGGGTCTAAACACAGGTCGATCGCGCCGTAGTTCAGTCCTAGCTTTTGCAGAAGCATCAGGCATTTGCCGGCAATATCATCTGGTAAGTCGTACGGTGCCATCGGCACTGAATAGTCGAGCCTGAAATCAACGCGCCCCTTTCCCTGTTGAGACTCGATTCTAACTGCAAAAATCTTTTGTCCGACGACAGTCACCCGGATATCGGCAATTTTGTCGACTCGTTGTTGAAATAGATGCAGCCCAAGTGCAACTTGACCGAGGTGCGCGAGATCGCTTTCGCGGAATGGCAGTGTCGGGAGTCCTTTGGGAACTTCGAAGTCGGGAAAGTAATCCCAGCTCGATTCATCGATCAGCTTATAAATCATCTGCCGGTCGCACGAGTGGTAGAAATCAGTAACTGCTTCCGGATCGTTGGTTACGAGTGTGCGTGGAACGACGAACCCAATTCGTCGAGCGATTTCCAGTTGACTTATCTTGAGCGAGGCCTCAGCCTGGGCGGCAGGATGATTCACCCATAGTCCGTGAGGCAACCTGAATAGCCCGCTGAGAGCTCGGCCCGACTCGTTTTCCATCAGTCTGGCTGCCCATGGCTCGGCGATCTGGTTTAGCTTTAGCTTCCCTTGCCCACGAAGCCAGGTTGCTGAAACTGATTCAAGGTCGATCTCAAGATCATTACGAGAGCTGTCTGATAATTCTTCCGACACGTTAAGTCGGCATTTCGGTTCGCAGTCGCCGAGCTCAAGTTTGAAGTTCGCTCCTTTAAGAAGTCGGTTCGAAGACGTTTGATAAGTGCTGACTCCAAGCGCGCAAAGATGTTTGCGTACTGCCTTTGCATGGGCATCCTTCAGGGGGGCAAGAATTAGCACTGACATTGGTTAGAACTCCAGAGCATCGGCTGAACAATCCCTAGTAGTTCGTTCCCGAAATGGTGCATGGCATCGCCCCAACAGCCGAACCGCAAAGTCTTGGCTTGACATTCAAGCGGAAATCTACGGATCGTAAATTCGGAATCGCTCTACTAGTCATCAGTTCGATCGTATGAGTAGTCGAGCCCGGCCATCTGGCAGAGCGGATCTGCGTAAGTAGACCACACCGGGCCGGTAATGTATGGCTCT
>CAZSNX010000595.1:0-3077 GCA_964607945.1 uncultured Candidatus Obscuribacterales bacterium | reverse complement strand
TTACGAATGCAACCATTCTCGGTGTCACCACATACGAGAATGTTATGGCGGGCAAAAAGTCGAAAACAGGCTTGGAGTGAAGCTGGTACAGTTCACGGAACTGAGTTTCCAGTTGGATATTGCCTCGGCGACCTACCGGAATGTCTTGTTGCACGCCGTAAGCTATTGAGTGAATTACCGTGTTCAGCTGTGTCCAGTGCGTCAACTGGTCTCGAATCATGAAGTAGTTGCCGAAGAGGCGAGTTCGGGGTTTAAGAGCCCAACCCCAAGTTATGTTGGGCAACACCCGGAAAACTACATCGTTGGCCGATGCCAAGTTCAGAGTCTGTAGAACTTGCTGTTGTTGGAAGGGATTGAGCTCTCGAAAAATAGCCGGGCTTGGAAGTTGTGTCAGGAATTTCCGCTTGGTGGGAAATTGGAATACGTTGGTTTCTTCACGGACGGAAGCTTCCACGCTGGCATTAAAGTAGAAAGATGCCGGAAGGCGTTGCAGAACACGCAACTGGAGATTTTCTCCGAAAGAAGTTCTTTCTTGAGCTGCCGGCAGAGGCACGACATCGGTTGGCAGAATTGTGCTTGACGGTGCCACCCTTCCTTCGGCCGGTATCTGGGAAATCAGCGAGCCGGAAGTACCACTGGTGGTGCCGACCGTAGAAGGACCGACACCACCGGTGGTGAGGCTCTGAGCCATTGCACTTGAGCCAATCGACAAACTGAGAGCGAGTGCGAGAAGTTGACGTCCGAAGGGCATTCGACTTCTCCGAGCGACGGAAGCATCGGAAAGATCTTGTCCCATGTGTACGGATGTCATTCTCGGTTCCAATTCTAGTTTGTGAGTATGGTTGCTGGTAACTTCTATCTGTCCAAATCAATGAACCAGGGAATGAATTTCCCACATAGTAGGTTACTCTGCAATGCGAGCGCTGGCAAGATGTTTCACTTAAACAGAGTGAAGAAATTACTTCTTCTCTGCCGGTGCACCTCCGCCGGTGCGAATTTGGGCTGCCGGAGACAATTTCTTGACAACGGCTTCGGTAATATCCTCCCCGTTGTTGACAATCTTGTCGCCACCAGAGAAGACACCAGCTCCGTCAACCACCAGATCGAGCCCTTTGTCTTTAGCGATATTGTTCACGGCTTGAGCGATATTCTGTGTTGCGATCGCATTTTGGGTTTGAACGAGTTGAATCAATGCTTGTTGTTGAGCATTAATCTGCAACTGGAGGTCGCGAGCCATTTTCTCGAGCTCTTCTTTCGGCTTCTTATCTTCCTGAGCTTTCTGGAGGCTCTCATTGCCTCTGCGCACGTATTCACGCAATTCATTCTCGGCCTGCGTTCTTAAGAGCTCAGCTCCTGCCGCTTCCGGATAGGAAGCTTTGACCAGAGCCAGATTGAAATATCCCACTTTTATTGAAATAGATGTGGCACTCTTTTCTGCCAGCACGGGTCTTGAGAAGCCTACCCCCACTATTGATAGAGCCAATAAGGACGCAGCGATACTTCTAAGCTTCATCTTTGCACCAATCCCTCTTCGAAAACCAACGACAGATAGTAAAAGAGGGGACGCTTTCTGCTGCATTGCCAGCTGTGAAACCGTCCCCTCCCGTTATGTCAGATCAAGTGACTATTTGCCACCTTTGTCTTTGTCCTTGTCCTGAGCTGCACCGCCGCCGCCACCACCGGTGGTCAACCGCGCTGCTGGAGAAAGCTTCTTCACAACGGCTTCAGTGATATCTTCGCCATTGTTGACAATCTTGTCTCCACCGGCAAAGACGCCGGCCCCATCGACAACCAGATCAAGGCTCTTTTCTTTTGCCACAACATTGACGGCTTGAGCAATGTTTTGTGTGGCAATGGCTGCTTGCGTCTGTACGAGCTGAATCAATGCTTGCTGTTTCGCATTGATCTCAGTTTGCAAATCGCGAGCCATTTTCTCGAGCTCTTCTTTCGGTTTCTTATCTTCCTGGGCCTTCTGTAGACGCTTGTTGCCTTCCTCTACGTCTCTGCGCAGTTGGTTTTCGGCTTGCGTTCTCAATAGCTCAGATCCAGCAGCTTCCGGATACGAAGCCTTTACTAGCGCCAGATTGAAGTAGCCAATTTTTACCGAGGTCTGCTGGGCAGACTTTTGCGCAAAAGCAGGAGTCGAAAGGCCAGCCACAGCAACAAGTAGTGCTGCGCACGCGCTCGTCAAAATCCTTGATTTCATCATTTTCACCCAATCTTCCTGTTGCAGTGTAAAACCGGAATAGCATTATACAATGCGCAGAGCCTGTAAGGACGTGGCTAAAGAAAGGATCTTCAGCACTTGTCCTCCGAAGTTCAAGTGGAGATTGTGCGGCCGAAGCCGCTCCCCGACTCATAACTTCAGATAGGTCAAAACGCAACTCTTAGCAACACTATACCCCACGTGCAAAAAAAACGCCTGTTGAAAACCTCTCTAGCAGTCAGATTTTTCCTTTTAACCTGAGTTTTACAAAAACTCTGTCCGATAGTTGCAGGAAAGATTCTGATCCAGAGTCTCGTAGCAAGCGTAATGAACCAACGGGAAATAGCTTAGAATCAGCATCTTTGTCGCAAATAACTATAAAAATTGCCGGGGCGCAGATGGCTGCGCCCCGGCGATGATGTTATTCCGAATGAACTCTGACCAGGAGAACGTTCAGGAATCTTAGTAAGCCGCCGATTGGTTAATCCTTCTCATGCCTTACGAAAAGAACGGCGACTAGTTTAAGCATATTGACCGTCTCGGGAATAGAACACAGTATTTACCCTAGAGTTTTTTCCGGACACTTGAAAGAAATTGGGAAGGCACCACTTTGCAACAAGCTTCGACTCTTACGGATGCGAGATTTTACCGATATCACCGCTTGTCAAAACATACCCTCGACAAGCTCATGTCAGGCAATTATCAGCTTGATTGGCTCAATCAGCCCAACCCCTTTCGAAATTATGATGGGGCGCATTCAATCTCATTGCCGAGTCCGAATTTTGTTTCCGCCCTTTCCTATTTCGAAGCAGTCGAGTTCCTGCTGGCAGGTCAGGGTCTAGCCAGGATAGATACGGAAGTTAAGCCCCCA
>CAZSNX010000594.1:0-3082 GCA_964607945.1 uncultured Candidatus Obscuribacterales bacterium | reverse complement strand
GAGTACTGCTGACCGACGGCGCAGCCGTCTACAACGGTGTCATCGAGAATGGTGCGACGCATGCCGGATGTTCGTCTCATGCGTTCCGCTAGCTCGAAGATGCCTTTTGCACCAAAGCTCATGTCTGCAACTCCAGAGATATCTTGCTGGGCTCATCTCAGTAAGAGGTAATTCGGAACTGCTAGCCGAAGTTCTGCGTGAGGAAATACTCCGAATCTTACCTGCATCTGCGGCACATTGAAGCTTCACCCCGCGTGCTCGTTTGTGAGCGCCAATCCATTTTCCGCTTGAATGTAGTTCGGCGGAACCATAATTTGTGAGGGCGTTACGGTGGGCCTATCGGTGTTTATCTCAGGTTCTGCCGATTTGGAAGTTGCTTGAGCACCCGTACTTTAAGCGTAGCTCAACAGCAGTTATGTCAAGAACCAAGCAACTCTACAAAAAATTGCATCGCCCCCCAGACTATTTCGGCGAAACACCACTGCAACTAATTTCTTCCCTGCTGGTAGCTAGTTAATGCCGAGAGCCAACTGCATCATGACTGGTAGAGCGAGTATTCCAGGCTGAGCTCGGGTTTATTGGCGTGTATAGAAAGAGGGTCTTTGTACAACTCGGGAATCTTCACTGCATCCTGGTTATAGCGTCCCAGCACGATTTTGTAATACATGCCGTTTATCCACACCCGGAGCAATATCCAACCTCAAAACGGCACCCGGCTCAGCCGCAAACTGCTATACTTTGCTCGTCATATCGATGCCGCCCGGTGTCTATTGGAGGACCGACCGTGTCTAATGAAACCCTGACAATTACCGACAATCGTACGGGTCGAAAGTACGAGTTGGCGATAACTGACAACACTAACCGGGCGAACGACATTAGACAGATTAAAGTCGATGCCGACGATTTTGGTCTCATGACTTACGATCCCTCCTTCATGAGTACTGCTGCCTGCCGCAGCTCAATTACTTACATAGACGGCGATCGCGGCATTTTGCGCTATCGCGGCTATCCGATAGAGCAACTGGCTGAGCGGTCCAACTTTCTAGAAGTTGCCTACCTTCTAAATAAAGGCGCACTGCCGAACCAGGAACAGTTCGATCGCTGGACCGATGAGATCAAGACTCACACGTATGTACACACTAACATCACCAAGTTCCTGGAGGGCTTCCGCTATGACGCGCACCCGATGGGCATGATGCTTGGTGCTATTAGTGCTCTTTCTACTTTCTATCCCGACGCCAAGAACATTCACGATCCAGAAAACCGCTATTTGCAACGGGTGCGCCTCCTTGCAAAAGCACCTACAATTGCGGCATTTGCATTTCGCCATTCACGCGGACTTCCCTTTGTTTTCCCCGACAACAATCTTGACTATGTGGGCAACTTCGTCAACATGACTTTTAGCATTGGCGGGCGTCACAAACCAAACAAAGTGCTGCAACGAGCCCTCGAGGTCTTGTTCGTGCTGCATGCCGATCACGAGCAGAACTGTTCCACCAGTGCGGTGCGCGCGGTGGGCTCCTCTCATGTCGATCTATTCTCTGCCGTTTCTGCTGGTATTGCAGCGCTCTACGGACCTCTGCACGGCGGCGCCAATGAGGCGGTGATCAAAATGCTCGATGAAATCGGCTCAGTGAAGAATATTCCCGGCTTCCTCAAGGAAGTCAAAGAAGGAAATAGACTTCTCATGGGCTTCGGACATCGTGTCTACAAGTCATACGACCCTCGGGCAAAGTTGATTAAGCAAGTGGCTTATGAAGTGTTCGAGCAAACCGGTCTCAATCCGAAGCTCGAAATTGCACTTGAATTGGAGCGCATTGCTCTGGAAGAGGATTATTTTATATCGCGCAAGTTGTACCCCAATGTCGATTTCTATTCCGGATTGATCTATCAGGCAATGGGTTATCCTACCGATTACTTCACAGTGCTTTTTGCGCTGGGGCGTATGCCAGGCTGGTTAGCACAGTGGGAAGAAATGCTGCTCGATGATCATCAAAAGATAGTACGCCCAAGACAGATCTACACCGGTGCCGAAGAGCGCCCTTACGTACCGATTGAAGAGCGCAAATCGTCTGTCACGGTATAGGTTTTGTTGCTGTTTTCGGCGCGCCCAAACCACGAAGCATGAGCTTTGGACCTCGAATCTCTCAGGGCCTGTGTCTTAAACCGTCCATTCCGAGCGACAGGTGGCAGCGGCTATTTCGCCGAAGAGGTGTAAATCCCCGCTCTCATCGAAGATATTCAGCCCGAGCTGAATCGGCAAGAATTACGCTTTAATTGAAGCTGGTCTATTCAACTAACTGTTGCGCATCAAGTTGCCACTGGAAAGATTGGATCCTCTTAATAAGTTGATCCTGAAAAGACCATCTTCTTGCTAAAATAACAGCGCTTGATATCCAGAGGAACCGACGGAAATGACAGAGCAAGGATCTTCAGTCGAACAGCCTAACGCACAGCGCGGGCCGGGCAAGTTTACTTCGAGTATGGCAATACTCAAAGAACCTGTGGCGTTTCCCACAGAAATAAAACTTCGCCAGCAACCCAAACGGAAAGCACCCTGGATGTTGATCACAGGCTTGTTAGGTCTGTGTGCACTAGTTGCAGGCACATTCATTTTCCTTACTCACTAGGCAAGGACATCCGAACAGAACAGTCTGGAAAGTAATGCCGGCATTGTTCCAGGCATTGGAGCTTTCCGCCGCGGGCAGCTCCAATGCTTAGACTTGTCGAAGTTGACATGCCACCAAAATGTTAATTCACGGCATGCAGACAGCTAAAAAATTCGAGGCGCTGATCTTTTTTTGAGTCAGACACTATGGGAGTCTTTGATGCCCTTCCTCAATCACGCCTACACCACATTTCTCTTTCTGCACCCAGACGACAATGCTCTCAAGAAGTCGGAGCTCCTTTCCGAGACAATCTGGACTCGTACAAGCCACCCCCGCCCTATCGCCTGCTCCCTCACCACGGGCCACATACACTCTACGAGCAACTAACCTTTCGCAAAAGCGAAGCCAGCAGCCATCATTGAACTCTTTAGAGAGAATTCTCTGCCAAAGAGTTGATGGGCTGTCTGCTTGAC
>CAZSNX010000593.1:2380-3087 GCA_964607945.1 uncultured Candidatus Obscuribacterales bacterium | reverse complement strand
CAGCAGTTGAAATACCCAGAATGGTGTGCGCAGGTCCTGCAATGCAACTGCGGTTCCAATCACTGGTAAAAGAAGTAGTGCCGTTGTGAAGAAAATCGTGTTGCGTCCGCCGGCCAATCTGATAAAGAACGTGCTAGGAATTCTCAGGGTGGCTCCGGAGAGACCTGCAATTGAAGTCAAAGTGAAGAGTTGATCTTGAGTAAAAGGGAAACCTACGTTTAGCATTTGGACAGTAAGGATTCCCCATAGCATCCATACTGCAAATGCAGACAGGAGGCACGGTATCGATATGAATAGATTCCGAAAGGCAATTTGCTTGCCTCTGGCATTCCACTGTTCTTCGTTTTCAGGATTCCAACCCTTTAGGGTCCCGCCTTGTTCCGTTAAGTCGAATTGCGGATCTTCCTGAGTCGCGTGCGAGGCAGCCACTGCATCACCTGCTGTATGCCTTGTTGTCATTTCTCTAACCTGCTTGTGCCGAACTACCTGGAGTATGGCTTGTCACAACGTCCTGGCCATTGTCCCTGCGAATGATCACCCAGGATGAATTGCAAGCGCCGTAAGGATGATTACCTTGCAGTAACTATGGCAAAACTGACTGATGCTTGACGGCAGTTCATATTTGCGGTATCTGTTCCAGGTCGATGTTGAGAGGTGTCTATGAGCAAGTTGCCAAAACCGTTTCTTGAATTCAAGCAGAAGTATCC
>CAZSNX010000593.1:0-2370 GCA_964607945.1 uncultured Candidatus Obscuribacterales bacterium | reverse complement strand
CGCTTCTGCCTACGAAGCGCTGGGGGCCGCCGCCAGTCAATCCGGGCCGCTTACTACGCGCGAGATGGCTCTCGTTCGCTTGGCTACTGCCGCTGGAGCCGGCTTGGAAGGAGCAGTTCACGCGCATTGCCGGCGAGGTCTAGACGCTGGTCTCTCCCCTGATGACATGAGGCAGGCGATGATCCTTGGCGTCACAACTCTCGGATTTCCATCAATGATGGCAAACCTCTCCCGGGTTAACGACGTTCTCAACCCTCCTACTGAACAGGAGTAGGCGGCATCGGCAGTTTCTCAACGTATAAACAAAGTGGATCTGATTCCATGTAGTCGCCTGATGCTGCAAAGGCCCGTGCCCGTGATCCTCCGCACACTTGCCGGTAACGGCACACACCGCATTTCCCTTTCAGCTGCTCAGAATCTCGCAACTGTCTGAAAACATCGCTGTTTTGATACATATCCACCAGCGACTGCTCGCGCACATTCCCAGCGCATACTGGCAGAAAGCCGCTTGGCAGAATCTCACCGATGTGTGAGATGAACAGTAAACCTTTTCCATCATTGACAGACTGATAAGATCTTAGAGCACCCAACCTCAAGCGCTCTGGCAACGAGCCCATCTGCCGTGACATAGCTGGGGCCGGGGGACCCGTCTTCTCACATGTCCGTTGCAACAAAACTCGCCGGAAGTGCGGCGCTGCAGTCGATTTGACGTCAATCTTTCCTTGATCGGCTAGCTTTGCCATCCGAATCAAAGCTGACTCGGCCTCTGCAGCTGTAATTTGCATGCGCTCGCTGGCCCTGCCGACCGGTACAAGGAAAAATACGCTCCACAATACCGCTCCCAGGCTCGCTACCAGCTCCGCCATCTCATCGAACTGATGGTAGTTGTGCTTCGTGACCGTCGTGTTGATCTGCACCGGCAGGTCGAATTCTCGAGCCCAGCCAATGATCGACAATGTCCAGTCATACGAGCCGGCAACTTGCCGGAAGTCATCGTGCGAGTCGATGTCAGGTGCATCAAGGCTAATGGCCAGCCGCTCCAGACCCGCTTTTTTCAGTCTCGCTATGGTCTCGCGCGTGGTGGTAGGTGTAGCACTCGGCGTCATCGCTACCTTAAGGCCAAGCCTGCGCGCTTCAGCAATGATTTCAAACAAGTCCTTACGCCGAGCCGGGTCACCACCCGTTAATACGATCAGCGGATTGCCAAACTGCTTTATCTCACCAAGAACTTTCTTGCATTCGTCAAGCGTCAGCTCACCCTCAGCTGCATCCGGCATCGCCTCGGCTCGGCAGTGCTTACAAGCTAATGCGCACGCTCTGGTCAGCTCCCAGAGAATCAAGAACGGTGCTTTGTCGAAGTCGAATACTGGTGGCATGGTGAACTCACTGAGACTTTATCGTGTGGGAAGTTTTTTGCTCTGGAGCGGAGAGACCATTTAGCGCAGACAACAGCTCTTCCAGCGACTTGCCCATCATGCGCGAAGCCTGCCGCAACGTAACAGTGCGAGCCACCGTGTTACGCAATACCGGGTTCAAGACCCCGGTGAATCCATGTTGCACAAGCGTCTGAGCGGCCAATGGATTCCAGTCGAGCACATCGGCTACGACAGTTTCACCGGAGATAGTCTCAACTGGTGAAACAGTTTGTCCAACGCGACTCCGCAGCATAAGCCGTGCTAAGCCTATGCCCCACCAGGCAAGCGCCGTTACTTCCAATATGCCGCTCACACCAATGAAAGCAAAGGCTGGGGGCAGCCAGTCGGTGGATATTTGCAGGGACACGCGCAGCAAACAGCCGGTATTGATTAGCACAAACGGAACAACCAGATTGCTGAGGTTTCTGGACGGCACTCCCGAAAGGATAGGCACCACTTTGCTGCCGTAGGCCAGAATCATTTGGCTCACGAAGCCTACCGTTATGGCATGTCGAATGGCGCCGTAATATGCATGGCTGAAGGGAATATGACTGACCGCCTGGTAAACCGGCAACAAGAGCAGCAATGTCAAGGAAACACCTAACCAAAGATACGCCGTTCTTATAAACTTGCTGCTGCGATCCGGTTCATCAAATGGCTTCCAAAACCTCCATCCTCCCGCAGTTACCCAGCACCCTATAGCAATCATTAGCCAGGGCACCATGAGCAGAGCCGCGTACAAATGATTGTGTGACCATCTATATGCGACGAACAAGATGATTTCAGCGATAATCCCCGGGACGATAAGACCGAATCCCAACCAGGCCCGCTGCTCCGGCACCTTCGGCAGACCGAATAATGCAGGTAGTGTCTTTAGAGACACCCCAAGAATCATCAACAACCCCACACCGTGCACTTGCATGTCTCGCAGAGGAGCTTGATAAGCAGACACTAT
>CAZSNX010000592.1:0-3093 GCA_964607945.1 uncultured Candidatus Obscuribacterales bacterium | reverse complement strand
GGCTTACAGCAAAGTATGGTGCTCGCTGTTTAGCCCGCAGAACGAGATTTTTCTGCCGTTACGGCACCAGCTTGGCACAACCGATCTCTATACTTCTGCAATCAGGTTCGCATGCGGCGCACCGACCGTCGCAAACACCGGCGATAGCACCTTAGCGCGCTGGGTTTGGGCATGGATAGAGCCCGCCATCGGCAAAAGGAGTAAGAACTATGACCAAGTCAATCCGTAATGCAATGAACGCATCGCCTCGAGCAGATTGCGGACAAGCCCTGATAGAAGGAACTGCCGCTTTAGTCCTCCTCACAATCGCTACTTGTCTGTTGATTGGATTTCTGGTCAATGTGTTCTTCGTCACGCAATGGTCAGCAAAAGCAAACTTGGTGGCTTCGGAAGCCGCTAAAGCAATATCGGCAGAAAAGTACTGGCTCGGAATGACTCGCCCCGACTACGATGTACAGGAAGGCAGCCAAAAGGCCCGGGCGGTTGCGCAGACGCTTTGCAAGTCGCTCGGATTGCCAAAGCCAGGCTCCTTTAAATTCGAAGAGAAGAGCGACGATTCGGGAGACTACAATAGCGTAACGTTTAGAATCTCAGGGCTATCATTGCCAATTAACTACTCCGGCATTTTCCCTGAGATGCTGTCTGTTCAAGCAAAAGGAGTTTCATTTCAACCACGCCAGAATTGCTATGCAGCGATACAGATGAACGCACCGGCTGAACAACCCGGAACCTATGACGTAGTCTATCTACCTGTTTACGGATTCTTCAGAGGCTACGGAACTAACTCGAATTTCTACGATGTTAGCAACGGCTACCAAACAATTGGGCCGCTGCCTGGAGGCTTCGGTAAAGTCGGTGCGGTGCACCCAAAATACTTCAGAGGGCTGCCGCTGCCTGCACCGGTCCAGTGGGATCCACGCCTGGTCGCCAGCGACACCAAGCGATCGGTCCTGGCCGGTTTAGCCAGATAACCATTTCAATTACGATACTGGGAAGGGATCTCAATGGGATTCCTTCTCGGTATCGGCAAGCTGATACCCAACGCCGTAAACTGTCTTTATTAAGGTTACGCCACCATTTACGCTCAATTTTTCGCGCACTCGCTTGACCGTTTTGCGCACCACATTTTCGGGGGACACCTCTGAGAATGAGCCCCAGACTCGATTTACCAAAGCGTCATCGGAAAACACCTCATTGGGATGGCGCATTAAAAACTCCAGCAAAGCGAACTCTCTTGGCGCTAAATTGACTGCATGTTTGTCGACTGTTACGCACCGGGAGGCAGGATCGAGAGTTACGTTGCCGACTTCCAAAACATTTCTCTGTATCTCGACCGGTCTGCGGAGCAGCGCTCTGACCCTGGCCAACAGCTCACGCGGGTGAAACGGCTTGGTCAGGTAGTCATCCGCCCCACAGTCAAACGCCTGCTCCTTCTCGCCAATTGCTACTTTACCAGTCAGCATAAGGACGGGGGTCTTGCCTCGTCCTGAGCGATATTGCTTGCAGACATCCAGTCCGCTTAGCTGGGGTAGATTCCAATCGAGTACTATCAACTCAAAATCGAAAGATGACAACAGCTCAATCGCGTCAAGCCCGCTGCCGACCAACTCAACGAGATGGCGCTCGTGCTCCAACCATTCCTTCACGCTGTTGGCGACGGTCGGATCGTCTTCTACAAGCAGAATTTTCGCCATTTGGCCTACCGATAGAGTACATGAAAGAAACGAGACACTGAGTTAATTCCCAAGATCCGATGCTACTAATCCCGTAGAAGTACCGTCACCCCAAAAACTTGTCCGCTAGTCCGACCGAACAGTTCACATGGCATCGTTGACCGCCACCAAGTCGAAGGCATTGCCAGCTCCCTGCAAATGGGTATAGTCAATCTTAGCAAACAGCTCTCGTAGCTAAAAACTGATGGGCCGACAATTTAGCTCTGCGTTAAAGCTTCAATGAAAAAAATTATCTCCCTTCCCCCACAGGCTTTCGCATTGTCCCATCGCATTGCGAGCAAGCTGCAACCGGCTGCGGTCTTGAGCCTTTGCATGGTGATTGGCGCAAGCACAGCCGGCCAAACTCAGCTCTACCTAAATCGGGCAGCTGGTGGAGCCTTAGCGAAGGGAAAGGCAAACCTTCCATGGCAGCATAAATTGACTGAAGATCAGCTCTGGAATCAGAACATGAAAGACGGACTTGAGTCAAATCGAGACGGCAACTATTTGAAAGCCGTGAAATCCTACCAGGAGGCATCCGATCGAGCGAAATCTCAGAATCTAGCTCCTGAATGCCAAACTGGCAGCCTATATCAACTCGGATCGGCCTATCAGCGAGCCGGTAGGCCGACCGAGGCAGAGAACGCCTGGAAGAAACTGCTGACACTACGAGCATCCGACTTAAACAATCCGGATGTAATGCGCGCATACCTGGCTCTCGCTCCCCTATATGAGAAGTTAAACAGGCTGGCAGAAGCGGAATCAACGTACAAGCGCTTGCTAGCCATCGAAGAGCAGTCCCTTGGGTCCGATAATCCAGAGATTGCTCTCGGACTAAATGATCTCGCTACTTTCTATGAGCGTCACCAGCAGCAAGCAAAGGCTCTCGAGCTCTATTCAAGAATACTCAGCATCAAAAAGCTTAACGCCCAGGGTCGAAAATGCGATCCTTACATAGCTACAATTTCCTATCGCCTTGCCAATCGCTATCTTCGGTCCAATGAGCTCGACCAGGCTGGCAAACTTTTTCAAGAATCTCTCAACTGCCGAAAACTCTACCCCGGGCGCCACAATATTGATCTTGCCGACGCGCTTATGGGTATGGGGCTATTTTATGCGGCACAGGGGGATAACTCCCGAGCCGAAAGGTTCTTACTCGAAAGTCTTGCCATGAGGATTGGCAGCTTAGGTCCTGACGACCAGCAAGTCGCTACCGTCTCCGGTATTGTCGCAAAGTTCTATTTAGGCATCGGACAGAACACTAAGGCTCTGGCCCTTCTCAGAAAATCACTGCAAATCGTAGAGAAAAGTCTGGGTCCATCACACCCGGCCCTGGGCGACCTCGTGCACCCGCTCCCGCGGCAGCTTCCGGCCCTCGGCC
>CAZSNX010000591.1:2839-3093 GCA_964607945.1 uncultured Candidatus Obscuribacterales bacterium | reverse complement strand
AGCTGGCTATCTACATGATCAACATGAGCAAGGCTATCTTTTCTGTGTAATGCTACTGAGACCTTCGTTTTAGTAATTGCCGATTAATATCGGTGAAATTAGTTACGGCTTGTATCCTTCGTCAGGTGGCAGGCTGTGCACCATGAGGAGATCTTTACTATGACTAGAAATATGCAAGCGTCGAGGTTTTTTCGGACCAGAAGGACGTCTGGTTCCGGCATCGTGGAAGGCGTTGCCGGTTTAGGGTTGGTCAT
>CAZSNX010000591.1:0-2829 GCA_964607945.1 uncultured Candidatus Obscuribacterales bacterium | reverse complement strand
TTCCTGTATGATGCCGGCGTGTCTACTTACCACAAGACCAAACTGGGACTTGTAGCCGCGCAGACAGCCAATTATGCTGCAAGTTTGTCAAGTCATGATCTGGCTGCCGTGAAGAGGTTTGCGGTAGGACTATTTAATCAATTGGGAATAGTCTCGACGGACACGTCGCTGAAAGTAGATAACGTGGAAGTTGAGGGGCGATCAGGTGTAAGGGTAGAGTTGACTAATCGGTTTCCGTTGTTTGAAAGCAGCTTCAGATTTCTGCCAGGGTCAATATTGCTGAGTGACACTGCAGTTTGTATGGCCAGTAGTTACGGATCGAACATGCAGGGAGCGGGATTCATGCGAGTGACATGCTTAGTGCCTGGGGGGTCGCCTAAAACTGGTGGTCCGTCTCAAGTCTCGGACATATGGATACCAGTAGCCGGGAGAACTCCAGGCCCACCAACACGCTGGGAAACACCGCCGGGCTTGCCAGGGGAGTTTTATGATGGACGGGGTGCCACTGCTGTCACTCAAACAAGCCTCTAGCGCACGGAGATTGGTGTGGTGAAGTTCCTCGGTTCCTGCGGGTAGTGAGGAACTTCACGCTAGAAGTTATTCCAAAGTCGTCTTTGCGTCTTCGTAACAAATGACCGCTAAAGTCCTGAATGTGAAGCGCGGGCAGGGCATTCGGGAGGGCAGGCGAATGGCACTAACATACAATCTCGATACACAATTCAAGAGAGAAGCGGAAAATCTGGATCATTTGAAGAGAATGCGCAGTGGGTTCTCGCAAAGCCAAAAGCAGTCACCGATTTCTACGCTTTTGCTGATAGTCGTCTCCTGCACTCCGCTCCTGTTCTACGAGCAAGCGAGCAAGGTCATGAGTGATTTTGGTCTTACCCGGAAAGGCGGCGCGCAGGTTGCTGTGCTGTCCCAGAACGAGCTGGGTGGTTTGCATGCTAAGAAGAGTGCTCACGGAGCCAAGCGCCACGGCAGAAAGCACGGTAAGTAAGCATTCACGCAGGCACAGTGGGTAGCCGACAAGCAGTTGGACTCGGTTAAAACTGGCTCCGGACTGGTAGCTGAAATGGGCGATTAGAGCAACAACCGAGTCTTTGCATCTTCGTAACAAACTAAACCTAGACTCTTTTGCATGAGAGAGGGAGGGCTGGCTGATGAACGAAATGCTTGTTGAAGTAGACATTTACTCCGCATCGAACAACGCAGCGGTGTTGTCCTCAAATGTGGGAGCCGCCCAATTCGGTTATGAGACAGCTCGCCAGGGGTACGAAGCTGGTAACTCTCGGCAAGATAGTGATGAGCTACCGGCATTGACCTTCTGGGGAGGGGAAGAAGGTCTGGTACTCCCGACTCTTACTCAACGAAGCGATGCAAATACCGTTACTTGGTTCGCCAACGTTCAAAAGCGTCTTCAAGAGCGCAGCGGAGACAGCTTGGTTCAAAACGTCCTGGTGCAGTCGATCGAAGCAGGTGAGTGTATTTCGGAAGTGCTGGAAATCGAAATCATCTCCAATCTCTGCAGAACATCCGGTATGTCAGATCTCATCGACCTCTTTCAAGCCTGCTAATCTGAGGCTTGCAGCGTCCGAAATCTTTTCACCGAGAAACCATGGAATGCGTCGGTCAGAGGGGAAAAGACATGGCTGCTGGAAGTAGTAGCGAAATTGGCAACAACGACGATACGAACGACCGCAAGGATGTGGCTAAGCCAAGCCAGAGCAATCCAGAACTTTCGCTCTTGTCATTATTGGGTGGAAGCGTAGCGGAGCGTCTTACCAGCAAGTCAATTACTAACGACCGTGCCTTTCAAAGTGACGCCGGTAAGCCGTTGGGCGAAAGCGAGTCAGGACCAAGAGTTAGGTGCGAGTCAACGTTGAATGGTCGAAAGGTGCTGATTTATGCTGATAAGGATGCAGCGCTCGATCGAAAGCCGGCGGCCGTGATCAATTTTACGTACAAGGATTTTGGCAACACTACAACTGAAGTGCGGAGCGTATTCGGCAGCGACCAGCAGAAGTCGCCTATGCTGACGACGGAAACAACCCTCAATCGAAAAGATCAGTCCGTAACCATCAAGACAACGCTTGGCGACAAGACCACGACAGCGAGTTATGGCGATGGAGGAAAGCCAACCAATCTCCAAATCAAAAACGAACAGACTGGACAGGCATTTTCCTTCGAAATGAAGGAAGGTCGAATCGTTGGAGTGGTCCGAAAGGAGTCAAATGGGACTGAAGAATCGCTAAAGGGAGAAAAACTGGACAGGGCCGTTAGAGCTGGCGAGAACGCACTAAACAATATGGCCAAAGAAAATGGCCTTTCCCAGCCGTTTGCACGTGGTGAATCTCGCGCCGAGAAGATACCGACTTTGAAAAATCAGCCTGAAACCGAGGCTGAGATGATAGCGCGTTTGATCGATCATCTCACCGAAGCCGGCTGGGGAGGTAGAGGAGAGGCTGGTGTGCAAACTATCTCCGCGTCGTTAAATGAAGTGGTGCAACCTGGGTCGGAGGATCAGCAAACTGGAAATGAGGCGAAGCCAAAAGGGGATACTGTAAACCGAACAGCCGTCCATGAACGAGGGGGGGCGGATAAACTGCCGGTCCCCGGCACCAGGATTCTCGATGAAAGTGGCAAACCGATGGCTGAGGAAGGCAATCTTAGCGCCGCTGAACGAGAGTTCATTAATAAGTTACCGGTGGAACTGCAGGGACCAATCAATGACCTGGCTAGCGGCAGGAGTGAACTAAAGCAACTGGCCGCTGCCCTAACTAAGGCTGCCCAGGAAGGAAAGCTCGATCAGGTTAAGAATCAGCTGGATGA
>CAZSNX010000590.1:1604-3096 GCA_964607945.1 uncultured Candidatus Obscuribacterales bacterium | reverse complement strand
TTCGGTCGACCGTTCTTTGAAATCTCATCATTGCAGCTGTTTGATTGCGCTCACCACCGGTCAATGTCTGAAGCGCCCCGAGATGATCTCGAATCCTTTTCATCACATCGTCAAATCTGTTGTTCAAGGCGACTGTCTTGCCGGCTGCCGCTGTGATGTTCGTAGTGACTGCTTCATAGAACAGGCTGGCAAGAATATTGACTTCGGTCAAAATATCCTTCGACCGTGATAATCGAGCTGCCTCGATTTCAGTTTGATGTTGAAGACTGCTCAATGACAGCACGAATACCAGCTCGAAAACCAGCGGTATAGAAACCAGGACGAGACCCTGATGTGCTAATTTGAGGTTGGTTTTGAACAGTGCCATTCGCTTACAATCGTATTACAGTCGTTGCCATTTTGACATGATGACCTGAATTGTCACGCAGCTACAAACAAGATCTCCAATCAATCATCATCTATGTCTTAACTCTTTCTGGAACGGTTTGAAGTGCAGATAGCGGAATCGAGAATTAATGATGAAGCTTTCGACAGTGCCTACTATTGAGCCAAAGTTGCAGGCTGCGGGAGGGAATCTCGGTTGGGCAAGTCGCCTGTGGATAGTCTTTGCGATTGTTTATTGCGTTGCGATGCTATATCTCTACTGGTTGTTGTCCGCAAGCTTCGAGAAGGAAGAACGATTCTTCTTGTGGGAAAGATTTAGTCAGGAGGCGGAAGAGGCGCGTTCGGCCGGACACAATTCTCAGGCAGTAGAACTGTATACGAAAGCGCTAGAACAAGCCCAAAAAGCCGGTCTCGATACAGCGAGCATTTCCACGCTGGGTTGCCTCGCTCGTAGCAGTTTAGCAGAGGGTCATGCAGCCGACGCTGCAGCCGCATTGAAGGAAAGAGTGGCTCTGGTGCGTAGTGTCTATGGCTCTGCTGGCCCTGAGATGTACTATGCCCTGGCTGACTATGCTGATGGTTGCAGGCAGTCTGGCGATCTGTCCGGGGCTATCTCCGGCTATAAGATCGCCTATCAGCTTTCAAGTCAAAACGATCGTTTGCCGTTTGCTGAAAGGTCCTCCATGTTGAGGAACTATTCTGCAGTTTTAGCAAAGTACGGTGATAAAGAAGAAGAAAAGAAGCTCAATCTTGAACTGGCAGAACTACCTCAGCCGGCTGTTGAAAAACTGCCGCTCACCAATCTTTCCCGTGACAGAAGATCGCCATATCTGCGCGACTGGGAGAAATTGGTGAGACTGGCAAAAACCGAGGCTAAAGGCAGTCAGGTAGCGGCCGCCAAAGCTCATTATCGACAAGCACTCGAGCTGATTCCGAAGTTTTACGCCGGTGAAGATCCTAACAATGAGCGATCGAATGCGACTATCGCTTGCCTGATGGAGATCTATCAACAAAAGAATGATTATTCGGATGCCGCCGAAGTTTTCGGTGAATTTCTCAAGCAGTATACGGCTGCCGGTGGTAAAGAAGATGATTGCGTAGCCAATGC
>CAZSNX010000590.1:0-1594 GCA_964607945.1 uncultured Candidatus Obscuribacterales bacterium | reverse complement strand
AGCCGGTCAACGATCATATGATTGCCTTGGATACGATAGTTGACCAACTCGGCCCCGCCGGCCGGGCCGATCACCCAGAGAGGCGGCATTTCGCCCTGACCAATGCCAGTCGGGAATGCGGAATTGGTCTTTGGCGACAAAAGAAGTATCCGGAAGCGATTGCTGCCCTTAATCGGACGTTGAAGATCCAGGAGGCCGCCAAGCGCAAGGATGAGTTCTCAATCTCCTGGACGCTTCACTTGCTGGCAATGATTCTAGACGAAGGAGGACACCCGCAAGAGGCTGATAAGACCTTCGATCGGACGGTCGCTATTCGCGAAAGGATATTCCCGCCCGACGACCGTGGGCTTGCTGATTCAATTCTTGCTTCCGGATTTCTCAAGCAGAGAATGGGCAAGGACAAGCAAGCCGAAGCATTAATGCACAAGGCATTGTCGATTTACAAGAAACGGGGAGACATGAAGGTTTCGCATCCTGGGACGAGCTGCTTGATCAGCATTGCACAGATTCAACGTGGTCGGGGCGAGTACAAAAAGGCTGAGCGAACATTCAACGAAGTACTTCAGAGAAATCAACGTTTCTTTGGGATTGATTCGCTAGAAAATGCTGGTGTGTTCGGCGAGTTGGGCTACATAGAGCTGCAGACTAAACGACCTGAGGAAGCGATTGTCACGCTCAATCGAGCGATTTCGATTTTCAGCCGCTACCACCGTCCTGGCGACCTGGGAGCAATCGGAATCTACTTTATGTGGATAGGGAATGCCAACTGCGATCTAAAACACTATGGCGAGGCTCGGGAAGCTTACCTCAAAGCACTCGAGATCGGAAAGCGGGCCTGGCCGCCGAATTCTCCTCAAATGAGTGAGCTTGAAGATGCCTTGTCGGCGCTTAAAGGCAAGCTCGGCCACGAAAGTTAGAGCGACTAGCTTCTATTGCGACACACCAGTTAAATTGGGAGTCGTGTCGGGGTTCGTCGGTCCTTCTATCAAGTGAGGGTCCCATTGAATCGGAGGCGGCAACGGTAGCCCCCGGAAGTATTTCGAATTAAGACTGCCAAGCTGACCGAAATTGTTGGGCAGTGAAACGGCAGCGCCATAGCCACCCTGCACGTTTTGAGGATCGGCAAAGGCATTCGGATTGGAGTTAATGCCGCGAAAGAATCCGTAGACAGGAATGGCAACGCCATCCCATTGATTCGGCGTGGAGGTCGGTGCATGAATGTTTATATGGGCGTAGATGCGTTGCTTCGGTTGGAAGGAGATTCCAGTTCCCTGGACGCCGATAATGTTGGGAAAGACCTGATCGATCTTGAACGGCAGCGGCAAGCTGGAAACTGTTACGACTACTTGATTGTAATCGCCGGATTCATCACTGGGTACGTCCGGGAATGTGATGTTCGGATTGGGCAGACCGAGTCTTTGGCATAGTTTCTGCGCGACCTGGGTAGCTGCGGCGTGGGCTGTGCTCGGGTCGTAGTCGGGTCGCTCCATGCCCAACCAGTAGCGATTAGCCGCCACTACTTTTGCTGCCTCCGAGGCTACAACATTCACTTTCGCCGACCACTGCGTGACGAAAAAGGCGTTAATGCCGAAAG
>CAZSNX010000589.1:0-3097 GCA_964607945.1 uncultured Candidatus Obscuribacterales bacterium | reverse complement strand
GAGTCGAGAAGGCGATCACATCTGCTACATAAGCAACCTGTCCAAAGTCATGAACCACTACCCAGCATGGTCTGTAAGTAGGGGGCTGATCAACGACAATGGTTTTGGTCTGCCAACGACAATTAGAAATGACCTTGTTGGCTACCCGTAAAAACGCCCACCGAATCTCCCTCTGCCGTATCTTGGTGCCATCTAGAAAGGCACGGGGCGGCTATGACTTGCACCAGGGAACAGATCAGGAAGCTAATGGAATACGTGAAGACCAGCTCGCAGCCTCTGGCGGCAGCCAAAGCAGGGATGTCATTAAGCACGGCGAAAAGGTACCTGCGGAGTGGCGGCGTGCCGCGACGTAAACTCGGGTCTAAGCCCAGAAACTACAAAACGCGGAAAGATCCCTTTGCCAGGGTTTGGCCAGAAGTTGCACAGATGCTAGACAAAGACCTGGGACTGGAGGCGAAGACGCTTATGGAATGGCTCGTCGAGCGCTATCCAAATGACTTCAAGCTCGGACAACTCCGTTCACTTCAACGCAGGATCCGTGATTGGCGAATACTGGAGGGGCCGGAACAGAAGGAAGTGTTTTTTCCGCAGAACATTCTCCCTGGTCGACAAAGCCAAAGCGATTACACGCATTGCAATTCCCTTCAGGTCACGATTGATGGGAATGACTTTCCGCACATGTTGTTTCATTTCATGTTGCCCTATTCGCGCTGGGAATACGTCTGCGTCAGCCACACAGAGAGCTTCGATACACTCACAGCGGGCTACATGGCTGCCGTGCAGGAACTGGGTGCAGTTGCTCCCGACCATCGAACAGATAACCTCGCCGCAGCAGTTCCAATTGGGGAACGACAACAATTCCAACGACGCTGGAAAGACTTTCTTCGCCATTACGGTGTCACACCTAGTGCCAACAACCCGAGAAAGAGCAACGAAAACGGCTCTGTAGAAAAGAGCCACGACCTATTCAAACGTGCTCTAGACCAAAGATTGCGTCTGAGGGGAAGCAGAAATTTCTCATCTCTAGACGCTTACGAGGCTTATCTCTGTGACATGCAGTGGGAACGGAACCGCCACCGCAAGGAAAAGCTGTACGAGGAGTTAAAGCTTCTGAAGTCGCTGCCAAAGAGAATGTGGGACGAGCCCAAGGAGCTTGCTGTCGGCGTTTCTCCCTGGAGCACGATCGTCGTGCTGAATGCCATCTATTCGGTTCCTAGCCGCTTCATCGGACAAAAACTAACGGTCCAGGCGTATTACAAGACGGTGAAAGTATTTTATGGCAAGCGGCTTGTCCAGGAAATGGACAGACAGCCAGCGGGTGGAAGGTGCATTAATTATCGGCACCTGATTTTGCATTTGCTCCGCAAGCCGGGTGCGTTTCGCAATTACATGTTTCGAGAAGAGCTTTTTCCAAGACTTGTCTTTCGGCAGTCCTATGATGCACTGCGACTGGCAAATGACTCACGCGCAGACAAGGAATATCTCAAGCTTCTCAATCTGGCAGCCATGGAAAGCGAGCAGAACGTTGCCAGCGCTCTTGAATTATTACTGACCGCCGAACAACTGCCCAATGAAGCCTCGGTTCGAAAACTATGCGCAAAACCGATAGTGCTACCTGAAGTGCAAGTGGCGGAACCAGAGCTATCAATTTACGACAAACTGCTCCAACTGAACTTCAACAGAGGAACTTCCGCATGAAGCAAGAACTTTCTACCAAGCAACAAGAGCTCGAGACTTTGCTGCGCTCGTTTCATCTACCATCTTTCGCAAAGCACTATCAAGGCTTTGCCAGGCAAGCGGAAAAGGAAAGAATTGACCACGTGGGATATCTGTTTCAACTCTCTCAGACAGAGCACGATGAGCGATATCACAGAAGAAGTGAACGACTGATCCGGCAAGCCAAATTACCGAGAGGCAAATCGCTGCAAGAGTTCGATGCAGCTAGGTTTCAAAATCTGTCCGAGGCGCAATTGAAGGAGCTTGCCGAAGGGAGCTGCCTGGACAAAGCTGAGAATGTCCTGATTTTCGGAAATCCGGGTACTGGCAAAACGCACTTAGCAGCGGCCCTGGCCAGAGAATGGTGCTTGCGAGGGCGCACAGTTCTATTCACAACTGCAAGTGCACTAGTCCAGGACCTGCTGTCCGCCAAGCGCGACCTCAAGCTCAACGGAATGCTCAAGAAACTGGACAAGTACCAGGCGGTCGTCATCGACGACATTTCATACATCCCACAGGACCGGAATGAGACAGACGTTTTGTTCGTACTGCTCGCCGAGCGCTACGAGCAGCGTAGCTTGGTTGTGACCAGCAACCTTCCCTTCTCTCAATGGGACAAAGTCTTCAAGGACAGCATGACCACCATGGCTGCCATCGATCGGCTAGTGCACCATGCCACTGTTCTGGAACTGAACGGCGAAAGCTTTCGAGTACAAGCCGCGACGAGGAAGAACAAAAAGTCGGCCGGTTAGATTTTTGATGAGGCAATAGAGTTGTCAAACGGGTCATTTCTAATTGTCGTTGACAGGTCAAAACCCTTGACGTTAATCATTGACATCCCATGTCTTGGAGCGACTCAGCTCTAATTACTGTCCGTTAATCGGGAGGAAGGTCATCATCTCAACCGATCAAGTAAAGTAAGAAGTTTGTGAGCAAACGCTTCTTCAGTGCCATTTACTACAAGCCAGCAATCAATAAGCCACACTATGATAGTGGCACGAAGTGGGCCATCTTTCAACAAGATTTCTTCAGGAGTGCCGGTCAAATTCGAACTGTGTGAGAGAAGCTGATATCTCATAACACCGAAAAGGACAAGAGGTACTGTGGTCATCATCCACTGACCATGAAAGGATGAAAACGTGTACAGCATGTAGGCTGTCAGAAGGCATGGGAGAATTAGCCCTTCAAAGCGATTCAAGAGCTCTTTGGAATAGCCTTGCAGTGCTGGGCGATGCTCGTGTGACTTTAGTTCCAGTACTTTCAACTCTTGTCGACGCTTGTCCAGGGCGATAAAGGTTGCACCGAGTGTTGTGCATAGCAGGAACCAGCTAGATGGAATAACAGCAGCAGCCAGTGAGCCAACTAAGGCTCGAAGAACAAA
>CAZSNX010000588.1:2361-3123 GCA_964607945.1 uncultured Candidatus Obscuribacterales bacterium | reverse complement strand
GAAATCCTTGCCACGATATTTCCGCTCGATCCAGAACAGCTGGATGAACAGCACAGAACATCCATTTGGCAAAGATTCCTTCAGTCTGGGCGAGATGAAGGAATAACAACCTGCTCAGTCCACTAAACAAGAGAAGGGTGCTGCTTAAGGCAGCACCCTTCTCTTATCAGACGGCAAAAAAGTCAGAGGCACTGACGCTCGATTACTAATTACTTCATGTCACCGAGACTGAAAGAATCCTTGCTGAACGGATTATCATCGGCATTGGTCCAAGCATTTCCGATTGCATGCGCCAGCCCGTAGATACCGCCGCTCATGATGCCGGCCGGAACGCCAAGGACGGAAGCCGGGGCCAGGATAAGAGGATTCTCCGTCTCGCCGACCAACTCTCTGGTGGCACTAACAACTTCGCGCTTTGACATTCTGACAAAGGCGATTGGTGTACCCACCACCACTCCCGCCAGGAAAGCAGGCACATTCTTCGGCACCTTGGAAAACATGCCGCCGATTCGTCCGATCGGCCCGGATGAAGATGAACTCTTAGACGAACTTGCCCCCGAGTCTGAATCAGTCTTGGCAGCAGGCGAGTCCTCCGCATTGGCGGCAAGCGTCGTCACTGCGAAAAGGCTAACGGCACACATAATTGCTGCAATTGATCGCTTCATTGTCGGTTCCTTAATGTCTTCCGGTTTTGAGGGTAGGATGCCTGAGATCGAACCATTCGTGCTCGATTATCCATTCCTGACAACTGTTTTCCATCGC
>CAZSNX010000588.1:0-2351 GCA_964607945.1 uncultured Candidatus Obscuribacterales bacterium | reverse complement strand
CCTGCCCCCTAAAATGTAAGCCCCTGCTTGAAAGAATGTGCTTGCGACCGTTTGCACTGACGATTGCAGCCCAGGCTCGCCTGCCGACACAAGCTTATGTGGTAAATACTGATCAGTGGCAGTTTCGATATAACATTGATTGTAGGTTTAGAGACATCACTAATACCGCGTTGGAGCCGAATACTCATGAAGGCTAACTGGTTGTCTTGTGCCGCGGCACGCCGATGCTTGCAAATCACCCTGCTTTTGCTAGCCGCTGGCACAAGTGCCGGTTCCGGCAATGCGCAGGATGTTGGAATGAATCTTTCCAGTCAACTCAAGCAAGAGTTAGGCGACGTCGCCAATTTGCGCAATATAACCACTCAGTTTCTCCAGGGGGGAGGGCGTTGGTTTCCCACGCCCAAAGGAGACGATGCGGATCTCGCCAATTATTTGAGAGATTTGCAGGAGCGCCTTGGACAATTCAAGCAAGATTGGGATACGAAAGAATCGCTCGAGACCTTAAAGTACGACATGCGGCAAGTCAATGAAAGCTACGATAACGTCGAGGCAACATTACCGAAAGTAGGCGGCAACAAAGATGTCGCAAACGATTGGAATGCCGTTCAAAGAGATATGTCCGGCGTGCGCCAGACCTTCGATGCCGTTGTCGCCAACAGCGACGGCAGCTCGGGCAACAAAGACGAAAGTACACCGACTGTACCGGATTTGATTCAGAAACTCGGCATGGAGACACAAGGTTACAAAGGTTCGCTCGGCGCATTCTTAAACATGCCGACAAGAATTCCGCCTAACAATAATGAAGACCTGATGCTGGTTCAATCTCTCAAACAGTTCGAACAGATGTTATCCAAGTTTGCCAAAGAGACCGAATTGGGCCGCCCAATTCAATTCCTTCAAGAGCAAATGAAGCAAATTAGGTATGTGGCGCGCAAAATGGACCCGTATATGGAAGCAATCGGTCCTGATGACACCACCATCCAACGCTGGCAGCAGATGCGCTCGACAGTCGAGCAACTTCATGAATTGATCGGCAACAAACCCGAGGGAAGCGACGCGGCTTATCTAGAACCGATCCCATCAGCCCAACCAGCTCAGTCTTTCCCGGGCATCGGGCCGGAGTCCGGTCAACCGCAGCCTGGTAAGCGATTTGGGTCGACCGGAGACGGAGCGCCATTACCGCAAGATAACCTTCCTGGTCTCTGAAATCTTGCTTTATTAGTCATTGTTCAGGATCGATCCTGAAAAGGTCCATTGACTACCCGTCCGTCAGACCAGTACGATCGCGTGGATCTAACGGAGTCAATCTCTTTGTCTACTACATCAACCACAACGAGCACGTTGCACACTACCGGCATTCCACCGGAGCCGGCCGAGGCGGCCGCACGGGAGAAGATAACCGGAGTGGGCACCTGGTTTTTGCGCAATATCTGGTACTTCGCGCACCCTGGCAAAAATCTAAAGCGCGGTCAGACAATTGCAAGAACCATCATGGGCGAGCCGATCTTGGTAGGACGAGATAAGGAGGGAAATGTCTTCGCGATGAAAGACATCTGCCCGCACCAAGCCGTACCGTTCAGCATGGGGCGATTCGACGGATGCCAGGTCGAGTGCCCATTCCACGGCTGGAAGTTTGGAACCGACGGAGTTTGCACGGAGATTCCTTCGCTTGTAGAAGATCAAGATTTCAACATATGCCGGATCAAGGCCCAAACCTATCCTTGCAGAGAAGTGCAGGGAAGCATCTGGGTGTTCATCGGCGACCAAACGACAGACCTTCCCGAAGTGCCGACCGCGCCTGGCTTGGACGGTATCAGCTACCATCAAAGTACAGTCACACTCCTGATTCCCACTCACATCGATTATGCCTGTGCAGCGTTGATCGACCCAGCCCACGTGCCTTACGTGCACAATGCCTGGTGGTGGCGCTCGACGCGCAATATGAAGGAGAAACGCAAGCGCTACGTGCCAGCTGAAAATGGTTGGACGATGGTCAAACATCAGCCGCCCGGACATTCAATCGTATTCAAACTGATCGGCAAACACATCGAAACCGAAATCAGCTTTCGGCTGCCCGGCTGCCGGAGAGAATATCTCTCCTACCAGGGCCGCACATTCTTGTCGGGCATCTCTACTTTGACGCCTGTCGATGAAACACACACCGAGTTAAATCACACAACTTACTGGACAATTCCGGGCACCGGCTTCATTTCACCGATGGTAAATTACTTCGTCCGTGAATTTCTCGGTCAAGATAAGACAATCGCTGAAATGCAAGCAGTCGGCTTGCGCAGCAAACCGAACTTGATAATGACTGTCAAAGATGCCGGAACACCTGGACACTGGTACTT
>CAZSNX010000587.1:0-3139 GCA_964607945.1 uncultured Candidatus Obscuribacterales bacterium | reverse complement strand
AAAACTTCGGTTTCAACCAGCAATTGCAAGGTTCCGGCGGACTGGTGATTCCTACTAGTAGTGGTTCTTCGACTCCAATAATCCCATAATCCATCGATGAGTAGTTCCGTTGGGCAGCGCTTGCGATTAAAAATCAGACGCTTTCTGGTCATTGATAAAAGTTGCACGAATGCTTAAATGGGGATGCTGAATAGACAGCGGGAGTTTTAAAACACTTGGACATGTTGAAGCGAATACCAAGCCACATCGCAGTTCCATTAGCTATCTTTCTCGGAGTACTCCTGTTAGATTTTGCAATCACGGCTCTTCAACCACGGCTTTATGAGGCCAAAGCACGTATATGGGTGCAACCCAGGAATCAAGGGACTCAGAGGCAAGATGTCTTTTCACCACTATCCACATTCTTCACAAGTCCGCTGGTGACCGCCGCTGAAGTGATCCGGTCTGGAGTCGTCTTGCAAGAAGCTTCAGAAATTCTTCGACAAAGAAATCCACACGGACCCGTACAATCTCCGGATGAAATTCTACACAACCTTACTGCAAAGCCAGTGACTAATGCGGATGTACTGAAAGTCACCTATCGCTCCGCTAGCAACAGCCAGGCTACTGCCGTGCTACAGTCCGTTATTGACGCATTTCAGCGCGTCAACAATGCTCAATCGACAGGAAGTGCGGCTAAATCTCGCGAATCAATCGAACAACAACTGGACATGCTTCGCAAACAGTCCAACGAAACTAGAAAGGCTCTTAAGGAGTTTCAGGATCGCAACCAGGCAGTCAGCCTTCCAGAGCAGGTTAGCAGCCTATTAAAACAATCTGCAGCATCGGAAGCTGAAATTGAGAAATACAAACTAAAAATTGCAGAACAGAGAAGCAAACTCGATTACTTTACATCCCAGCTTGGACTAGGACCAGAGGACGCACTGCTTGCGTTCAAACTTGCACAGGATGAGGAACTCACCGTACTCAGGAAAAAGATCGCTTTGGACCAAGCAAGGTTGATCAGTTTGCATGGAGCTTACCGAGACGAGCATCCCTTCATCAAAGAATTGAAGAGCTCTATTGCAGAAGCCAAATCAGCAGCAGAGAATCGAGTACGGTCTCTGTCGGCTCATTCTGAACAGAGTGTAGATATGGACAAGCTGTTAAATGACGATCCTGTGCGACAGAAGCTAATTGAAGATATGGTGACAGCACGCTCGGAAGAGATTTCCGCACAATCTGGACTTACTCAGACTACATCGCTACTTGCGGACACTAATGCCAGACTGGCAAACATTCCTGCTGCACAGGGTCAGCTCGCCGAACTTACTCGAAAGGACAAGGTAACATCTGAAGCTCTGTCCGAAGCGGAACGAAGCCTTCATGGGGCCCAACTAAACGAGGCAACCGCTTCACATGTTGCCGACATCCGGATTATAGATCCACCCTTTACACCACATGAGCTTGCGTCACCTAACATATGGCTAAATCTTGCAATCGGTATCGTCCTAGGATTGGTTTTGGCAAGCGTCGCATTCTTCAGTAGCCCCAATATATGGAATTTGAAAGACGTCTTTAGAATATTGGATTACCCGATTTTGGATTGGGTGGCAGGCCGGGATATCAGCAACGAAGCAGCGGGCAATCTGAGACCAATGCACCGTCTTCGGTTAGCTGTACAACAGCTGCTCACCAAAAGTCAAAAGTGCGTGATAGTCTCAAGTGCTAACTGTGGTGACGGCAAGACGCTTGTAGCTTCATCACTTGCAGAGAGTTGTGCTCAAAGCGGTGTTAAGGTCCTCCTTATAGACGCCAATCTTTATTCGCCTGAACTGCACAAGCGATTCAATCTGCCGATCTCTCCCGGACTTTCGGAGTATCTTGCTACGAAAACCGAAGAGACACTCCACCGCGCCGTACGTCAAGTAAATCCATTTCTTAGAGTGATAACAGCTGGCTCAAGTACTGCAAACATCTTGATACCAGCCGGGGTCGTGCAAGAGCTGATTCGGCTATACGAGTCAGACGCAGATATTATTATCATTGACACGCCAGCATCAAGGGAAACAAGCGACAGCTTGTCTCTAATTGGTCCTTCAACTGTTGTACTGGTAGTGGTGAGGCTTGCACACACATACCGCGCATCGCTCCGCTTATTACAGGCCCAACTTCGAAACAGCCAAGTGGTGTTAGGCGGTGTAGTGATTATTGGTGGGAGCGAAGAGGGAATTGCCTCAGCACTTAACGCACCATCACAAGGACTAAAAACTGAGGTCGCAACCTGGTGATTCAAAGTTTCTGCAAAGTTGCCATCCAATCATTATTGCCGCTTCCGAGCCACCAAGCATAAAGTGCTGCCAAGATTTGGCAACATAAGTAGCAACAGTGAAAGTGGCAGCTTGAGGATATCCTTGAGAGAAATCGGCGCCCAGTAAGGCAAAACTTGATTGTCACTTGCTCTTGTCGTCCACAAATGAAACGAGCGCACCTCTATCTTAATGGGTTCGAGTCCACAGTCCATTAGAAGCTCACAGACTTCCTTTAGCGTATAGAGCCAGACATGACGCATATGCGGAGGAAAATGATCCCTGCGGTGTTGGATGTCCGTATCGATGGACATTCCAAGTAGAGCCTTCAGCCTACTAACCAAGTATCCACGATTTGGAGTGGTCACAAAGATCAGCCCACCGGGCTTTAGTACACGACTAATCTTCCTGAGACTGGCAAATGGGTAATTGTAGATATGTTCAAGCACCTCAGTAAAGATGACAGCATCGAATTGTTCTTCAAAACAACTAGAGTCGCTAGAATCCAACTGAGGATCTCTGACTTCTATATCCCAATGATTTACCGTTATGCCAGTCTTTCGAAGCTCTTTGGCAAAGCCACCCACCAGCCCCTGCTCCCACATATCTTCGTCGGGAGAGAAATCGAAAGCTGTAACAAGGTAGCCCAATGCGTCAAGAATCAACGACACGTGTCCGGGTGAAGCACCTATATCTGCTACTTTTCGCCCAGCCTGAACAAAGTCCAGAACTTGTCGGCCCAACCACTTGTACCGATGCTTTTGCAAATTGAAATTACGGTGGTCTGAGAGAAGACTATTCAGCTCCTCAATAGCCTTGTCGAGAGCGTCCCTTTCACTTTCGGTCGAGTT
>CAZSNX010000586.1:0-3139 GCA_964607945.1 uncultured Candidatus Obscuribacterales bacterium | reverse complement strand
TTATCCCGCCACCGCCTCAGGACAATTATCGGCCGCAATCCCAAATCAGGGCACTGGAGCATGCTCGCGCCGCAACAAGCCATCGAAATTTGAGATAAGTCCGCAGCGCTTACTACTTACACGCATGTGACTGTTCAATCGAGCTGGAGAACATCTGCTCGCCACTGCTGTTAGTGGCAGAGCTTACCGGTTGCCAACACCACCCCAGACTGCGTCCGCTTCATGCAGTAAGAGAGACGCAAGTGACTCTAGCGCAGAAGTACGGTAGTTACAGAATTATCCGGGTGATGAATCTCCATGCCACCACTCTAGATAACTACTTTTAACACATGCTTGACCAGTTCTTCAAACGGGTAGACAGTCAACAGTAACGGCACAAATGGCAGAAGTGTAGCCAAGACGAATGCCAATGCGTTGTCCTTGCCAATCAATGAAATACTCATGTTGCGCACGACTTGGTAGGTGTTTGCGAGATTAGAGAGTGACTGAACTTCGCCAGTGGCCAGGACTTGTTCTTTCTCCTTCACACTGCCAATCCATTTCGTATGAAATGCTGATGTTACCTGCTCTGCAAATGCACCATACTCGAACAAACCAATACGCTTAGCTTCCAGAAGTTTGCCAGTAAAGGTCAGCAGCGGAGTAAGGAAAAACAACAAGACTATTATGACCACACCAATAACTTCTTCCTTGAATGACAGTAGCTTCTTGCCTTCGAATATTATTTGTTCGCCGACAATGCTCGCAGCCTGGACACCGAATGTCAGGGCAAGAATCGTAAACTGCCTGTGGCCGGCGGCAATGATCCCCAATCCACCAAGTTTGTCCGGATGCGTAGGCACTATGTTTAGTTTCATCCGTGCCAGCCGAACCAAGAACAAGCTCCAGACCAGATAACGCCAAATCCAACGAAACCAGAGGAAGCGGACTAGCGGCCTGGAAATGTATACGCACCAGAGATAAGCGTTTGTGGGAGACTCACCGGATGGAACGCAATGCCACGAAGTCATTGCATTATGAGGTACTACAGATACCTCCACCCACTGCCATCCAAAGACGCCGATCAATAAAAAGAATTCAACGAAATAGGAATCTCGCAAGCGAACTGCCTTGGCGATTGACTTTTCGAACCGCGGTAATTCATCCCTCACAGTCAGTCTATCTCTTACATATCGAACCGATTGAATAATCCACGGATCCACAAATGCTTCCGATGCAATTAGCAAGGGTCCAACCAAGAGAAATCTGCATGTCTCGGTAATATCACAGAGTAAGGGCATCCGCACCGACTGGCCCCAGGCGACACCTTCGATCGAGGCCAAGACAAGAATGGGCAAGTAAGTAATAGCTACAGCGGCTAATGCACGAACACCAGGCCACCCGACCAAGCTGGTTAGCCCGACTTTCGCTAACAGGCTGTAAAGCAGCCCACCGCCAGTAAAAGAATACTCAATGTGATCGACATTCGGGTTCTCTTCCATACCGCTACAACTCCACTGCGGATTTGGTATGCATCCACATTGTCAATCGCCTTTCACTATATGGAGGTTGTAATCAAAATAACTTGTGCCAACGATAGTTATTGGGCAACAGCCGGCGCGGTTTGGGAGGTTGCAACAGGCTTTGTTTCAGGAACTTCAGATGATGAAGGTGTCTTCTTTTTCGGTGCCGGACGACCTTGATCGCCTTCCGATTCGATCAACTGCTGGCGCAGATTCTCAATGGTAGACAGGTAAGACTGCTTGTTCACCGAAAGTCGCAGTCCACCAAATATTCGGATATCGAATCCGCTCAATCCCGGCCGTTTATGCGAGCTCCAGTTCCAAACCGGCTCAGCTCGAATGAATGCCACCAATCCGGGAATTTTGCGCGTGACAGGATGAGCGACCTCGAAGTCGGCAATCATTGAGACATTCCCCTGGCGTGGAATCGAGGTGCGAAATGGAGGACTGCGAAAGTTCGTAACCATCGTGTCGGTCGCAGAAAACGTCCACTGCCCACGCTGATGGATAAGACCAATCGTATAAAACGGATCTATCTCACGTGTTGGTGCAACGAAATAATCACGACCGCGCAACTGCAGCAACAAGCTTCCAAACAAGTAAGTGCGCGGTCGGACAACATGGGTAACGCTTACTGACGGCAGAAAATCTGCTTGATGCAGATTCCTTGACTGCCAAAGCTCTCTAGCTTGAAAGTCGAACTGCAAACTGGTTTTTCTTCCAACCGGCAGATCGTGGCGGACTCCTAGTGCCAAGGACTGAGTAGTAGGAATGGACAGTACATCATGAACGGCGAATTGATCTTTGATCACGAAGTAATTGCAGTAGACACTCGTGTGGGGAAGAACGTTGTAGCCAATTGTGATGTTAGGCAACACACGAAATGCATAGTCACCTTTGTGATGGCTGTAAGTAAAGAACACATTGCTTTCATAGCGCTGGCTCACTTCAGTCGTCAGATTGAACCACAAGCGAGTAGGCAGCTTCTTCATAATTGCGAAGCGTATTTGACGGCTCAGTAAAGCACTTTCCGCACTTCGCGAAAGCGGTGTGAGATCGGTAGGCAAAATAGTCGGGTTAAAGTCCGCACCACGAGCATTAGCCTGAGCGGTAAGTACAGGCGCACTCGACTCGGACAGAGTGATCGCAGTGGTCGTAAAAGTTTGGTTGCCGACAAGATCCGCAGACCGGACTGGCGCAGACAGGATTAGCCCGAGGAAGGCACTTAGAAAAGCACCGCAAAGAGTCAGTGAATTTTTTCCCATTAGCATCCGGAAACATGCGCCCCTGTGGGATTATAACAGTTTGAACTATCAGACGGTCGAACGCAACTCCGATTCTTGAATGATACGTAAATTGGCTCTGGCACTATTGTTTAAAAACTCCTCGTCAGGTGAGAGAATGTTGCCAGTCGGAAAAAACCTCAGAATGTAGCTCTGTCACGAGTGGTGTAGAAATGGTTAATTATTCGACTAGTCAAGGTTGTCCAGCAGCTGCCATCATACGGGCAGCCACGATAACATTCGCCGCAGTTGCCGGCATATTGTCAAGCTGAAATACACTTTCTGGCAGATGTCTTGAAAACGGCAACTCCACAGACCATCGCGACCTCGTAAATCCGCGCATTGGATTAATCA